>JBBQAK010000378.1:0-3975 GCA_038316215.1 Gemmatimonadales bacterium
AGCCCTCGTGGCATCGTCGTGGTGTGGTGGTACATGGCGCCGACGGAGTGCGCGCCCTTGGCGATCCCGGAGCGCTGCTTCTGTCGGTCGGGAGCTATGCAGCGGGCCGACTCACACATCACGACGGGCTGGCCGACGCCGGCCTTCACGCGACAGAAGCGGTCTTGTTGAGCGGTGCGGTTACCAACCTGATCAAGCCATTCGTCGGCCGCGCGAGACCATATGTCGCGGTCGGCCAGGATCCGCTGGCGTTCCACCCGTGGAGCGGCCGCGCGGGGTACGCCGCTTTTCCGTCCGGGCACACAACCGTGGCGTTTGCTGCTGCCGCTGTGGTCAGCGCCGAGATGTCGCGTTCCGGCTATGCGACACAGCATCCGCGTGTCGCACGCGCGGTGGCCCCGGTGATGTTCGGCGTGGCCTCGCTCGTGGGCGCATCTCGTATGTATCACGATGCCCATTGGGCCAGCGACGTGATGGCGGGTGCGGGCATCGGCACCGTGACGGGCTTGATCCTCGTTCGCCGGCAACACGTCGGCACGCGTGGTCGGATTGACCGCTGGCTGCTGCGCCGCGCTGACTGACGACATCCGATTTCCCCGCACCAACTCCAATAAAACACGTGATCACTGAACCACATACACCGGTGCGATCGGCGCGATGACGTTCTCGATCTCGCCTGAAATCCAGTACATGTTGCTGGTCTTGGGACTCTTCATCGTCCCACGCGCGCTGCAGCGATTCCGCTTGCCAAGCGCGATCACCTGCGTCGGTGTCGGCGCGGCTCTTGGTATTGGATTCCACTTGTTCCATGATGACCCGACGGTCAAGCTGCTCGCGACGCTTGGCATCGTCTCGATGTTTCTGTTTGCCGGACTCGAGGTCGATTTCCAGGAACTTCGACGAGGCCGGCACGTGCTGTTGCAGCACGTCGCCGCGCAGCTCGTCTTGCTGTTTATCGGGGCGGTCGTACTGCGCTTTGCCCTGCAGCTCGCGCCACGGGTCGCCCTGCTCTTCTCGCTGGCGCTCTTCACGCCGTCGACCGGATTCATCCTGGACTCGCTGTCTGGACTCGGCCTCAAGAAAGAGGAGCGCTTCTGGGTGAAGTCGAAGGCAATTGCCTCGGAGTTAGTGGCGCTGGCGGTGCTGTTTCTCACGATCCAGAGCACGGACGCCAGAACACTGGGTGTCTCGGCGCTGGCGCTCACGGCGATGGTCTTGATCCTGCCACCCATCTTTCGGGTGTTCGCTCGCGTGATCGCGCCTTTTGCCCCCCGCACCGAGTTCACGTTCTTGGTGATCGTGGCACTGTTGTGCGCGTTTATCACGCGCGAATTGGGCGTCTACTATCTGGTCGGTGCGTTCGTGGTCGGCCTGACCGCGGTGCGACTACGGCGCGACCTGCCGGAGCTGAGTTCGGAGAAACTCCTCAGCGGCGTCGAGCTGTTCGCGTCGTTTTTCATCCCATTTTATTTTTTGACGGCCGGCCTGCACTTGCGGGCTGAGCACTTTACCGCCACGTCGTTCGCCATT
This sequence comes from Gemmatimonadales bacterium, assembly GCA_038316215.1. Lineage (GTDB taxonomy): Bacteria > Gemmatimonadota > Gemmatimonadetes > Gemmatimonadales > Gemmatimonadaceae > Gemmatimonas. The sequence continues at coordinate 1,531 of JBBQAK010000378.1, forward strand.
GCGGCGGCATTGCTCGTGGTGGTAATTCCTCTTCGCGTGTTCCGCGTCGCATGGCACCGCCGGATCGTCCTGCATGAGCCGTGGAGCGTCGGTGCGCGCATCGGCACGGCGGTGTTGCCAACGCTCGTATTCACGATCGTCATCGCCGAGATTCTACAGGAGCGCTTCGCGCTGGCGCCGGAGCTCTTCGGTTCACTCATGATTTTCACGTTGGTCAACACGCTCATCCCGGGATTCGCGCTGCATCTTCCGCCGCCCGAGTTTGAGAACCCCGAGATTCCGCGGACACCGACTGCACTGGCCATCACCTCAGAGCCGACGGCACCCTGACGCGGGATGAACGGCGCGCGCCGCTGACGGACTTTTCGGAAGGATATTTATGATGAGCATCGCATCCCAATTTGATACAGCCGCCCTGCTGTCCAGCGCGCAAGCGGTTCTTCCGCGACTGGGCGCGGCGATCGTCGTTCTCGTCGCGGGATGGCTGGCGCTTCGTATTACCCGTCCGCTGCTCCGGCGGGGCCTTGTGCGCGCCCGCTTCGCGCCGGGGCTCATCGACATGCTCGTCGATGGCCTCTTCAAGTGGAGCGTCGCCGGCCTCGCGCTGATTACGGCCGCCAGCGAGCTCGGCGTGAACGTCGCCGCGGCGCTGGCCGGACTTGGCGTGGCGGGCATCGCCGTCGGCTTCGCAGCGCAGGAAACGGTCGCCAACATGATCGCCGGCTTTCTCGTGTTCTGGGATCGTCCCTTCGAGATCGGCGACTTCATCACCACGCAAGAGCGTTACGGTCGCGTCACCGAAATCACCATGCGGACGACGCGCATCCGAACGATGGACAATACCTTCGTCGTCATCCCCAACAAACAGATCATCGGCGACATGCTGGTGAACCATTCGATGTATGGCGCCACGCGCATCAACGTGCCGATCAGCATTGCGTACAAGGAAAGCATCGCGGCCGCGCGTGCGGTGCTGCTGCCCGCGCTCGGTGAGATTCCCGGGGTGCTGGAGGATCCTGCACCGGACGTCGTGGTGTCAGGGCTTGGGGCGTCCAGCGTGGACCTCACCGCGCGCGTCTGGATCAGTGATGCGGCCATCGAACGGCCTACTTATTTTCGTGTCGTCGAATCGTCCAAACAGGCGCTTGATGCGGCCGGGATCGAGATTCCGTTCCCGCATATGCAACTGTTCGTCGAGGACATCCGTGATTCTGCCGTCCGCGCCTTCGGCGCATTCGGCGCGTTGACGCGACCGATCGCGGGGTCGCAAGAGCCGGGCACCGATGTCGGCGCTGATGCCGGCGCTGATGCCTCCGCGCCCCCGCAGTAATTCGCAAACGCATGTAAAACAATTACTTACGGGTTGCATCCGACACGAAAGTGTGTTATACTTCGGTATACGATTGAGGGCGGACACATTGCGAATGTGAATGGATGTCGTGAAGCAGCAGCGGCGCGGGGATCGTCCCGGTGCGACGGCGTTTCACCTGACAATGCACTTGGCGGCGCTGGCATGCGTTCGGTGCAGCGGTGCCACAGGAGATCATCATGACCTACAAAATTCAGCAGATCGAAGGCATTGGCCCGCACTTCGGTGACCGTCTCGCGATCGCGGGGATTCTGACTTCGGACGATCTTCTTCTGAAGTGCGCGACGGCTGACCTGCGCACGGGCGTGGCGACCCACACCGGACTCTCGGAGTTGCAGCTCGAGACGTGGAAGAATCAGGCAGACCTGATGCGCGTGAGCGGTATCGGCTCGGAGTACGGCCAGCTGTTGGAGGCGTCCGGGATTCAGTCAGTCAGAGAGTTGAGCTTGCGTTCGCCGGAAAACGTGGTGCATCTGCTCGATCGCGTAAATACCGAGAAGCAGCTGACGCGGGCGATTCCGCCGCTTATCACGGTGCGGAAATGGATTGATCAGGCCAAGACGATGACCGCCACGGCGGCACGGGCGGCGGTCGATCGATCTTCCAGGCCGGATGTGCAGGCGTCGCTGGCGACAACGATGCTCCACTCGGTCACGCCGGTTACGCTGCCGCGTTCCGCACACGAAGCGCTCGCGAAATAGGATCGGACGACAACCCGCGCGGTAGTCCTCGTGGCGGATGGGTGTCAGATTGCGTCATCGGTGCCGGCAGGTCTCTGTCCGGCCCTCCCCAGCAACCTCACCAGAACGATGTCATCTGGTTTCGTTGCCGCCCCTTCGCCATTGTCTGGTCATTATGAACGTTCTCGACGCCATCGCCGCGCGCGGATCCGTGCGGCAGTTTTCCGATCGCACGCCAACACATGACGAACTGGTACGGCTGTTCGACGCGGCGAACCTCGCGCCGAATCATCGCCTTACCCAGCCGTGGCGGTTTTCCGTGCTCGGCCCTGAAGCGCGCACCGCCTATGGCCTCGCACTCGGCCACCGGAAAGCCAAGAAGGCCACCGATGAGGC
>JBBQAK010000066.1:0-12886 GCA_038316215.1 Gemmatimonadales bacterium
CCGTCGATCTTCCAATCGTTCAACTTCGTGACGACGGGTGCCTTGCCGGTGCTCTCGCTCGTGATCTTGGCGATTCTGATGGTCGGCGTGGTGGCCGGCGTGGTTGCGATCACGGTGGCGGCGCGTCGCGTCCTCATTCAGATCCCGCAGCGTACGATGGCCCGTGGACGTCAGCGGGAAGCTGCCCGGAATTTCATCCCGCTCCGTATCAACACCGCGGGCGTGATGCCGATCATCTTCGCGCAGTCGGTCATCGTGATTCCTGGCGCGATCGCGCAGTTCAGCGGTAACGCCAAGGCGCAGGAAGTTGCGGAGTTGTTCAATCCGGCGGGCCCGAATCCGTGGTTGTACTTCCTGCTGTCCGCGATACTCATTCTGCTGTTCACGTATTTCTACACCTCCATCATTTTCAATCCGGTGGATCTGGCAGAAAACCTGAAGAAGCAGGGTGGCTTCGTGCCGGGCATCAAGCCTGGCGCCAAAACGGCTGAATACATCGAGCAGGTCGTGGAGCGTATCACACTCCCCGGCGCGATCTTCCTGACGGTAATCGCACTCCTGCCGATCGTGATTGCACGGATCATCAACGTGCCGTTCGCGTTCGGCGGAACGTCACTGCTGATCGTGGTCGGTGTGGCGCTCGACACGATGGCGCAGATGCAGCAGCATCTGCTGCTCCGCAAGTACGACGGCTTCATGAAGAAGGGACGCGTTCGCTTCCGCGGTTCTCAGGCGACACAAGGCTTCTAGGCAAATCATGATCATTGTCCTGCTTGGACCGCCAGGTGCGGGCAAGGGGACTCAAGGCGAGCGGCTTGCCGCTCGCCTTGACGTTCCTAAGATCGCCACCGGCGATGTTCTTCGTGCTGCGGTTCGTGATGGTACTCCGCTCGGTCTCGAAGCGAAGGCCGCCATGGATCGCGGTGATCTGGTCCCCGATGATGTGATCATGGGGATCATGAAGGAGGCACTGTCCGCTCCATCCGCTGCTCGGGGGGCAATCCTCGATGGCGTGGTTCGCACCACGCCGCAGGCTGATGGAGTCGCCGCTATGCTTTCGGATCTCGGCCGTGCCGTCGATGCCGTGTTGCTGTTCGACATCGCCGAGGACGAACTGGTGCGCCGCCTCAGCGGTCGTACGACCTGCGACGCCTGCCAACGTCCGTTCTTCGGACGCCAGCCAGGTGAGACCTGCGAGGTCGACGGACAGGTCGGTACGCTCGTGCGCCGCAAGGACGACGAGCCGGACGCTGTACGTAAACGGCTGCAGGTGTATCGCGACCAGACGTCTCCGGTGATCAATTGGTACGAGGAACATGGCCCGCGGGTCGTGCACATCGATGCCATCGGTTCACTCGATGAGGTCGAGGCTCGCGCCTTGCACGTGCTCGGGTACTGATGGCGATCGGCGGATCTGCTCCTTCCACGTTGCTCAAGTCGCCACGCGAGATCGACATCATGGCGCGTGGTGGCGCGCTGCTCTACGCCACACTGCACCACATGAAGGCCCACGTTCGTCCTGGTATCACGACGGGCGAGCTGGACGCGCTGGGCGAAGCGTTCATCCGCTCACATACCGGCGCTGAACCGGCCTTCAAGGGGCTCTACGGATTCCCCGGCAGTGCCTGTATTTCGATCAACGAGGAGATCGTCCACGGCATTCCCTCGCGAAAGCGCGTGCTCAACGAAGGCGACATCGTGAAGCTCGATTTCGGCGTCAAGCTCGAGGGCATGTACACCGACTCTGCCATCACGGTGGCCGTCGGTGAGATCGACGAGGAGACGCAGCGACTGCTCGAGGTGACCAAGCGGTCTCTCGATGCCGGTATCGCGGCGGCGACGCCTGACAACCATGTTGGTGATATCGGCGCTGCCATTCAGGCGATCGTCGAAGAGGCCGGCTTCTCCGTCGTGCGCGAACTGGTGGGGCATGGCGTCGGCTTTTCGCCACACGAGGAGCTGCAGATCCCGAACTACGGTAAGCCGAAGCGCGGGAAGAAGCTCAGCGTAGGGCTCACGATTGCCATCGAGCCGATGGTCAACGTGGGAACGGCCAAGACCAAGACGCTCAGCGACAAGTGGACCGTGGTTACCGCCGACGCCAAGCGTTCGGCGCACTTCGAACACACGGTGGCGATCACTGAGCACGGCCCGCGCATTCTCACGCAGCCGCTCGGCTAGCGATCGGGTCTTCGCGTTTCCTGCCTAGCGGTACCGTGAGTGTTTGCTCGGAACCGCACTGGATCGTGGCCGATCGCTTCGCGCTGTTGTAGCCGGGCAGCGAGATGGAGAGTCGGTAGGTACCCGGACGCAGTTCGAACGTGGTGCCGAGTACGGCATTCATACGCAGGGTGGAGCGCTCGGTTTCGCTTTCAAGGCGAACGAGCGCTTCCGTCGTTTCGGCGACGGCTGGTGTGGTGATGACGACCAGCTTGAGGCGGCCGATCCCGTCGGATGCAGCACAGGCCGATGGCGCCGCTGTCGTCGCGCCCTCGGGTGCTCCAGTTGCGGCGCTGCCGCGGGCATGACAGGCGGAGAGCAGCAGGCTGCCCAGTAGCAGTGCCGCCGCGACGCGCGTCACGACGGGGCCATGGCACGCTCGGCGGCCGCCTCGGCCACGCGTGCATGCACCGATGCCGCGTCGAGGCATGCACGCGCATCCGAGGCGAGCTGCGCGCCAGTTGGCGTGCCCTGTTCATCCAACGACGCCACGTTGATGCGCACGTTGAGCACCGCCCCCTTGCAGGCCGCTTCGGCCATGAGCGCCGCAACGCACGCATCGGTCACGGCGTTGCTGTTGCCCTGCTCGGCGATCGTGGCCGCGATGGCGGCAACCTGTACGGCGAGGTGCGCCGTTTCGAGGGGCACGCGCGACGCGAACACCAGTGCGTCACGAATGGCATCAGCGCGCGCGGTCGCGTGCGCGGGCTCTTTCGACATCGTGTAGGCCGCGCGCACGCCCTCGTAGGCATCGGCGTCGCGCTGTACCAGTTCGGAGAGTTGGCGGCGGAGCGTGTGTGCTTCGACGGCGAGCCGCTTCATCAGCGCTTCGACCGCGGCGTACTTCTTCTTCCCGATGGTGAGACCGGCCACCATCTGCGCGAGTGCGGCGCCCAGCGCGCCGACGTGCGCGGCCACACTGCCGCCACCCGGTGTGGGTGACGCGTCAGCGATGCGTGCCATGAAGTGCTCGACTGCTTCACCGCCGGCGATGACCTCGCGCACCTTCGTCTCCAGCAGCATCGCTTTGGAGAACCCGCGGAGTTGCACATGACGGACGCCGGCATCGAGCAGCACACGCTCTGGCACGAGCCCGACGATTTCGCTCCAGGTGGGCGACACGCCGTGAGCGGCGGCTTCCGCTTTCACGACCTCGAACACGCGATGCAGCGGGGTCTTCTCGGTGTCGACGAGATTCATGGAGACCTGCGCCTGACCATCGACTTCCATGCCGAGGCCCTTCACGTAACGCAGTCCACCGGACGACCCGCGAATGGCCTTCGCGACTTCCTTGGCGACGGGGAGGTTCGTCGCGTCGCCAAGGTAGACGTTGTAGGCCACGAGGAACGGACGGGCACCGATCGCCGTGGCGCCGGCGGTGGGATGGACTTCATTCGCCCCGAAGTCGGGCATTCGGGCAGGATTGGTGCGGATGTCGTCGCGCAGGCCTTCGAATTCGCCACGTCGCACGTCGGCCAGATTCTCGCGGGCGGGCGTGCGTGCGGCGCGCTCGTACAGATAGACCGGAATGCCCAACTCGGCAAACGCGCGCGTGCCAAGGTCGCGGGCGAGCGCGACGCATTGCTCCATGGTCGTGCCGTCGAGCGGAATGAACGGCACGACGTCGGTCGCACCCATACGCGGATGCTCGCCCTGATGCGTCGTGAGGTCGATGCGCTCCTGGGCGACCTTCATCGCGGCAAACGCCGCCGGGACCGCTGCTTCCAGCGAGGCCACGAACGTGATCACCGTACGATGGTGCGACGGATCGCTGGAGACATCGAGCACGTGCGCGCCGGGCGTCTCCGCAATGGCGTCGCGAATCGCGGCGATCACCGCAGGATCGCGGCCTTCAGAGAAATTTGGGACACATTCGACGAGAGACACAGTCAAGCGGGGTTGGGGGCGGGAACGGCATCATCCTGCAGCATGTCGAGGAACCACTCGTGAAGAATACCGTTGCTCGCCACGATTGGCCCGCCCGTGAGGCGGGCGTCGCGTCCGTCGAGGTCGGTGACGCGTCCGCCAGCTTCCCGCACCAGCAGCACGCCGGCGGCCAGATCCCAAGGATTCAGGAAAAGCTCCCAGAAGCCGTCGAAGCGTCCACGGGCTACATCGGACAGGTCGAGCGCGGCTGAGCCGGCGCGACGGACGCCTGAGACAATCGGCATGAGACGCCGCAGCTGGCGCAGGTACAGGTCGGCCTGGGAGACATCCTTGAACGGGATGCCGGTGCCGATCAGGGCGCGGGCGGGGGTGTTGGTCGTAGACACTTGAATCCGGCTACTGTCCACGAAGGCACCGTCGCCGGCGCTCGCATGGAGGACGCCCCCGCGGGCCACATCATGGACGACTCCCGCCTGTGGCACGCCATCGAGCGCGATACAGATCGATACGCAGTAATTCGGGAAGCCGTGGAGGAAATTCGTGGTGCCGTCGAGAGGATCAACGATCGCGACCAGTCCTTCATCGGGCTGTGCGTCGGCGCTCAACTCTTCGCCCACGATGCGGATTCCGGGAATGCGGGAGGCGATCATGTCGCGGATGCGCTCCTCGGCGCCGACATCGACCCGACTCACGAAGTCCGTCGCGCTCTTTTCCTCCCACGCCAGTGTGCGGTGCGACAGCGCTTCCTGCGTGATGAACCGCGCGGCCGTGTCGGCGGCAGCGATCGCGGCGTCGCGCCAATCCTGACGCTTCGGGTGTGCGGACGAGGGCATTCGGCGAGATCTGCGTTGCTGGAGAAAATCACGGTGGGTACGTTTGAAGGATGTCACGCATCTTCAGCGGCATCCAGCCTTCGGGCGAACTCCACATCGGCAATTACCTCGGCGCCGTCAAAAATTGGGTCCAGCTTCAAGAGACCCATTCCGGCGCGCTGTTCTGTGTCGTCGATTATCACGCGATCACGGGCACGTACGATCCGGCGGTTCTCCGTGCGCGGCGCTGGGGGATGGCGAAGTCGCTGCTGGCCGCCGGCATCGATCCCGCGAAGGCCGCGTTGTTCATGCAGAGCGATGTTCCCGAGCACACCGAGCTTTCGTGGATCTTCACGACGCTCACGCCGGTTGGCGATCTCGAACGACAGACGCAGTACAAGGAGAAGTCGTCGAAGCTGGAGAGCATTCCGGCGGGCGTGCTGATGTACCCCGTGCTGCAGAGTGCCGACATCCTGCTCTATCGCGCTGATTCGGTGCCGGTCGGAGAAGACCAGATCCAGCATCTCGAACTGGCGCGCGATACGGCGCGCAAGTGGAATGCGAAGTTCGGTCAGGAGTACTTCCCGGAACCGAAGCCGTTGCTCACGCCGACGCGCCGTATCATGGGACTCGACGGGCAGTCGAAGATGTCGAAGTCGCTGGGCAACACGATCGGGTTGATGGAAACCGACGACGAAATCTGGGCGAAGCTGCGTCCGGCCATGACGGACCCGCAGCGAGTCCGTAAAACCGATGTCGGACGTCCCGAGGTGTGCAACATCTTCCAGCTGCACAAGGCGTTCAGCCGCGAGGATACGGTCGCGCACGTCGATGTACAGTGCCGCACGGCCGGGTGGGGTTGCATGGATTGCAAGAAAGTCTTGCAGGAAAGCATGGTGCAGGAACTCACGCCGATTCGTCGTCGCGCGGAAGCGTTGGACGCCGAGCCACAGCGTGTACTGGATGCCTTGGCCAGCGGTGCCGATACGGCACGAGGCATCGCCCGCGACACGATGCGCGAGGTGCGCGGCTACATGGGCCTTGATGCGGTCGCGATTCCCGCTGCAGTCGCCGGGTGACACGCGCCGCCGGCCGCCGTCGGGGCGTCCGTTACGTCGGAACGGCGGGACGCTGACCTGCACTTCACCAACAGCGCCGGCGTGTACGGCGAACCGATGGCGCGGACGGCCTCGAGGCCGAGTTGCCGGACGCGGATGTGATCGTGCTGGCCGCTCCGTTAACCGACGGAAGTGCCTCGCGGCTGGATGCACGTCGGCTGGCGTTGCTCCCCGCCAAGGCAATCGTCGTCAACATAGCGCGGGGCGCGTTGATATCCGACGTGGTGTTGCTGGATGCATTAAACCGGGATCATGTTCGTGGTGCTGTGCTGGATGTGTTCAACACGGAGCCACTACCGGCCGATAATCCATACTGGCAGCATCCGACGGTGCTGGTGACCCCGCAGATCTCGGGCGTTTCACCGCAGCATCGGCGGCGTGGGCTCGAGCTGTTCGAAGACAACTGGCGGCGTTGGCACGCGGGCACCCCGCTGCGCAACGTCGTGGACCTCGATGCGGGCTATTGATCGGGGGCCGCACACCTCCCGTAGCTCTCCTAAGCAGGCATCGTGGCGATCGAGCGAATCATCAAGGCAGCAGTCGAACGCGGTGCGTCCGACGTGCACATCAAGGCGGGGGACGTCGTGCGTGCGCGCATTGACGGCCGCCTCGTGGTGCTGACCAAGCAGGCGCTCACCGCTGAACAGACGCGCGCGATCGCGTTGCACTTCATGATGTCGGATGCCGAGCGCGCCACGATCGACACACTGAAGGACCATGACTGCTCGTGGCATTCGCCGGGCGTCGGACGGTTCCGTGTGAACATCATGCGGCAGCGCGCGGCCCATTCCGTTGTGATGCGCGTGATTCCCGAGAATGTGCCGACGTTTCAGACGCTCAGGTTGCCGTCGGTGCTCGATCGCATCTCCCAGACCGAGCGCGGCATGGTGCTGGTTACCGGTGTGACGGGTTCCGGTAAGTCGAGCACGATGGCGGCGCTGGTGAACGCGATCAACGCCTCGTACGAGAAGCACATTCTCACGCTCGAAAATCCCATCGAGTTCATTCATGCCGATCTCAAGAGTTCGGTGACGCAGCGGGAAGTGGGGATTGATACCGAGAGCTTCCGCATGGGCCTCCGGGCTGCGCTGCGTCAGGATCCCGACGTGATTCTGATCGGCGAAATGCGCGATCCGGAAACCATCGACACGGCGATGAAGGCGGCCGAGACCGGCCATCTGCTGATCTCGACCTTGCACACGCCCGATGCGCAGAGCACCATCATGCGTATCGTGGCGATGTTCCCGCCCGACGAGCAGACGGTGGTACGCATGCGTCTGGCCGAGTCGTTGCACGCGGTGGTGTCGCAACGTCTGCTACCACGTGCGAACGGTCAGGGACGCGTGGTGGCGTGCGAAGTGATGATCGTTACGTCGACGATCCGCGATCTGATCGCCGAGGGAAACATCGTGGAGATCCGCGATTACATTGCTGATGGCGCGCAGTATGGCATGCGGACATTCGATCAGCATCTCACCGAGTTGGTGAACGGCAACGAGGTGACGTTCGAGGTGGCGAAGGCAGCGGCGACAAACCCCGCGGACTTCGAACTGAGCTTCCGGATGGGGAAAAACCGTAAGTCGCCTTCGGCGAGTGTACGCGGTATCGCGTCGCGACCGACCGGCAGCACGAAGTCGGTCACGCAAGGCATGGGTGCCGTGGCGACGCCGAGTGGTCTGGGCGCCAACCCGCTCGGCACCGGACCTACCATGCCGCCGATCGCCACCAGTCCGATCGGCCATTCGGCGGTGTCAAGTCCGAATCCACTGGGGAGCGACGCCGTCTTCGGTAGCGGTTTCGAGAGTCTGTTCGGCAGCTGAACCGGCGAGCATCGAAGGCAGGAGCGTCGGCGGCGGATTAGATTTACGGGATGCCGAACACTCCCATTGGTGGGCTCATGGTGCCCGCCGCCTCCTGCTTTACCGCGACGGGTGACCTCGACCGCGCCGCGTTCCAGTCCAACATCGACGCGTACGTCGGCCATGGCGTCGACGGAGTCCTCGTCGCCGGGTCGAGCGGTGAATCCGCGCTGCTGGACGACCATGATCGTCGTCAATTGCTGACCTGGGCCCGCGAGCGGCTGTCGGACGACAAGTGGTTGCTGGCCGGCATCGGTAGTGAGAGCACGCGTCAGACGATAGCGCGTGCGCATGATGCGAAGGCGGTCGGCGCGACGGCGGCGCTGATGATTTCGCCACACTACTTCCTGAAGCGGATGACGGAGCCGGCGTTGCTGGCGCATTTCCGTGCGGTCGCCGATGCGAGTCCGCTACCGGTGCTGCTGTACAACATACCGGCGTATGCGCAACTGGTGCTGAGCCCTGCGTTCGTGCACGAGATGGCGCAGCACGAGAATGTGATCGGCATGAAGGACAGCGCGGGCAATCTCCCTGTGCTCGCGCAGTATCTCGAGGCGCAAGGGCCGCACTTCCGCGTGCTGACCGGTAGCGGTGCGACGGTGGTGCCGGCGCTGGCGGCGGGCGCATCGGGTGCCATTCTGGCGATCGCGCTGTACGCCGGTCCGCTGGTGCGTCAAATGATGGACGCTTTCCGCGCAGGCGACGTGGACGGTGCGACGGTGTTGCAGGCGCGTCTGGCGCCACTGGCGACCGACATCGCCGGTGCGATGGGCCCGGCCGGCATCAAGGCCGCGCTGGATCTGGTGGGGCTGCATGGTGGAGCGCCGCGCGGTCCGCTGCTGGCTGCGAACGCCGACGAGCAGGCGATCGTACGGGCGCGTCTCGAAACAGCGGGGCTGTTGCCGGCGTAGTCCGGTCTATGGTCACCCTTCTCCTGCTTGGCGTCGCGCTGGCTGGCGGACTCGTCCTCATTCCATTTGGACTGCCCGGCTTGTGGGTCATGCTGGGGGCGGCGCTATTGCACTGGGTGCTGGTGCCGACGGGTGGCATCGGGCTCTGGACGATGGCGGGCGCGGGGGCGCTGGTGGTGGTGGCCGAGGTGCTCGAGTTCACGATCTCAGCCCGCTACACCCGAAAGTTCGGCGGATCGCGCCGCGCCTCGTGGGGAGCCGTCATTGGCGGCCTGGTGGGGGCCGTGGTGGGCATTCCGGTGCCGGTGGTGGGTTCGCTCATTGGCGCCTTCGCCGGCGCGTTCCTGGGGGCGCTGGTGGCCGAGCTGTCGGTGGCGAGAGACCAGCGCGGCGCGCCAGTGCAGGTCGCCACGGGCGCGCTCGTGGGACGAGTGGTCGCTGCGGCCGCGAAAGTGGGAATCGGCGTCGTGGTCGCCGTGTTGGTCATGGCGGCGGCCGTGGTTGGAAGCTAGATTCCTATAACGCCCTGCGGATCGTCCGCGGGGCGTTTTTTGTGCGCGGCCGCAGGGCCGCCGGAGACCGACTCGCATGTTCGATTCGACGACGCGCACCGTCGTAGTGGTAGGCGCGCAGTGGGGCGATGAAGGGAAGGGCAAGCTGGTGGACGTCCTGGCCGAAAAGGCCGATTGGGTCGTTCGCTACCAAGGCGGCGCCAACGCGGGTCACACCGTGCATATCGGCGACAAGTCTTTCGTCTTGCACCAGATTCCCAGCGGCATTCTGCACCCAGGGGTCCGGTGTGCCATCGGCAATGGCGTCGTCATGGATCCGGAGACGCTGTTCACGGAAGTCGACGAACTGATCGCCGACGGCGTGGATGTCGAGGGGCGGCTGTACGTCAGTGAACGCGCCCATCTGGTGATGCCGTACCACAAGCTCGTCGACAAGGCGAGCGCGGCCAGCAAGGCGATCGGCACGACCGGTCGTGGCATTGGTCCGGCCTACGAAGACAAGGTCGCGCGCCGTGGTGTGCGTGTGCTCGATCTTCGCAATCCGGCGCGGCTGCGTGAACTCGTGACCGCGGGCGTGGAGCGGGCCAATGCGCAGCTGGAGCGCTCGGGGTCCGACCTGCGTGCGTCGGTCGACGACACGATCGCGGCGCTCGCCGCGTTGTCGCCGCGCCTGCTCGGGCTGGCCGAGGACGTGGGGCTGTGCGTGCATCGCGCGATCAAAAACGGTGCGGCCGTGCTCCTGGAAGGGGCTCAGGGTTCGATGCTCGACATCGACCACGGTACGTATCCGTTTGTGACGTCGAGTAACACGACGGTGGGTGGCGCGGCCACGGGCGTCGGCATTTCGCCGATGTCGCTGCAGTGCGCGCTCGGGGTGGTGAAGGCCTACACGACGCGCGTAGGCCACGGCCCGCTACCGACGGAGTTTGCCGAGCCGCTGCAGACGCAGGTGCGCACGCTGGGGCACGAGTTCGGCGCGACGACAGGCCGCGCGCGTCGCTGCGGCTGGTTCGATGGCGTAGTGGTGCGGTACGCTGCGCGCGTGAATGGTCTCACGGCGCTGGCGATCACGAAGCTCGACGTGCTGGACACGCTTGACGAGTTGATGGTGTGCACGGGCTATCGCATCAACGGGGAAATCCACACAGAATTCCCGGCGGATCTTCAGTTGCTGGAGCACGCCGAGCCGGTGTACGAGACGATGCCGGGGTGGAACCAGTCCACGCAGGACGCGCGGAAGCTGGAAGACTTGCCGGCGGCGGCGCGTGCCTATCTGGATCGTCTCGAGCAGCTGTGCGAGACCCCCATTGCGTATGTGAGTGTCGGCACCCGTCGCGACCAGATCATTGGAGTTCACGCGGTCGTCGCATGACGGCGCTCGTGGATGTCGCAATCGTGGGAGCGGGACCGTGCGGTTTGGCGGCGGCCGTCGCATCGATTCGTGGCGGACTGTCGGTGGCCGTGTTCGATCGTGGCTGCCTCGTGAACGGGATCGCGAGCTATCCGACGTACATGACGTTTTTCAGCACCGCCGAGCGCATCTCGATCGGCGGCGTGCCGTTCCTGATCGCGGCCCCCAAGCCGAACCGACGTGACGCGCTGGCGTACTACCGTGGCGTGGCGTCGCTGTATGACGTGCCGGTGCGGCAGTATGAAACGGTGGAATCCATGCGCCCGGTGCGCCTTGATCCGCCGGCCGGTGAGCCGGCACAAGAGCGTCCGGCGCAATGGCTGTTACGCAGTGTGAAGCGCAGCGGCGAAGTGCTGGAAACGGCGGCGCATGCGGTGATCATCGCAACCGGCTACTTCGGCCGTCCGAATCTGCTGCAGGTGCCGGGCGAGTCGTTGCCGCATGTGCGCCACGGGTATGTGGAAGGGCATGAGGCGTGGCGAGAGCCCGTCGTGATCGTGGGTGGTGGCAACTCTGCCGTGGATGCGGCGCTCGACATGTACCGGGCCGGCGCACACGTCACGATCGTCCACGTGGGCGCCACGCTGGACAACGGTGTGAAGCCGTGGGTGCGTCCGGAAATCGAGGCCCGCATTCACGAGGGCAGTATCCAGGCCCATTATGAAAGTCGTGTGGTGGCCATCGAGCCTGACGTGGTGGTGGTGACCGGACCTGACGGCGAGCGGCGTGTGCCGGCCACGCAGGTCTACACGATGACGGGCTATCTGCCGGAAACCGGACTGCTGGAGGCCGTGGGTGTGCCCATCGAACCGGTCAGCGGCATCCCTTCGCACAACCCGCTCACGATGGCAACGCCGGTCACGGGTGTCTACCTTGCGGGAGTGATCGCCTCCGGGCTTTCGGCAAATCGTATCTTCATCGAGAACGGCCGCGATCACGGTGACGCGATCGTGCAGCACATCCTTTCCTGACTTCAACTCTTCGGTTCCGATGGCTTCCCAACCCGACGTGATGGACAAGCTGGTGTCGCTGTGCAAGCGACGCGGCTTCATCTTCCAGTCCTCCGAGATCTACGGTGGCACGGGCTCGGTGTGGGACTACGGTCCGCTCGGTGTCGAACTCAAGAAGAACATCAAGGATCGCTGGTGGAACGCGATGGTGCGTTCACGCGACGACATCGAAGGACTCGATGCGGCGATCTTGATGCACCCGCGCACGTGGGAAGCGAGCGGCCACGTGGCCGGCTTCGTAGACCCGCTGGTGGACTGTAAAACGTGCAAGGGCCGCTTCCGCGCCGACAAGTTGGAAGACGCGCGCTGCCCGCAGAAGCCGAGCAAGCAGCCTGGCCAGCATGATGCCTGTCAGCTCACCGAGGCGCGCAATTTCAATCTGATGTTCAAGACGTACATGGGCGCGCTCGAGGAGAGCGCGAGCATCGTCTACCTGCGCCCGGAAACGGCGCAGGGCATCTTCGTGAACTTCCTGAACGTGCAGCAGAGCATGCGCCAGAAGGTGCCATTCGGCATCGCGCAGATCGGTAAGGCGTTCCGCAACGAGATCACGCCGGGCAATTTCATTTTCCGTACCCGCGAGTTCGAACAGATGGAGATGCAGTTCTTCGTCGAGCCGGGCACGGACATGGAGTGGTTCGCGCAGTGGAAGCAGCTGCGCATGGAGTGGCACCTTGCGCTCGGCCTGTCCCCGGAGCGCCTCAAGTTCCATCAGCACGGCGCGGGCGAGCTCGCGCATTATGCGCGCGCGGCATTCGACGTGACGTTCGACTTTGGTGGTACGCTTGGCTTCCAGGAAATCGAAGGCGTACATAACCGCGGCGACTTCGATCTCTCGCAGCACCAGCAGTTCTCCGGCAAGAAGCTCGAGTACTACGATCAACTCAACAACAAGCGCTACGTACCGTACGTGATCGAAACGTCAGTCGGCGCCGATCGCGTGACGCTTGCCGCGCTAGTGAACGCGTACCGCGAGGAGTCCGTGGACGGTGAAGACGAAGGCCGCGTGGTGCTGGGGCTGCATCCGGCCATCGCGCCGATCAAGGCTGCCATCTTCCCGCTCACCAAGAAGGACGGTCAGCCGGAAATGGCGAAGAACATCATGAACGACCTGCGCATGGTGTTCACGATGGACTACGACGAATC
>JBBQAK010000038.1:0-15195 GCA_038316215.1 Gemmatimonadales bacterium
GTGTTGAGCGCCGAAGACTTGCCCCCATTCGGCTTGGTCAACACGATCACGCGCGGCTCGGCGGCAAAGGTGTTGCGCGCCACCTGGTACGTATCGTCCGGTGAGCCATCGTCCACCACGATCACTTCAAGTGGTCCGTCGTAGTGCTGCCGCAGCAGACTGTATACCGTCTGCACGATGACCGCTTCTTCGCGGTACGCCGGTACGATCACGCTGACCGCCGGCGCAAAGCGCGTGCGCGAGACCACCGCGCGCGCCCTGCGCACGCGGTGCCGAAGGGCGAGGCCGGTGAGCAGTACGAGCCGAGCGACACCGAGCGTGACGGCTGCACTGAGCGCCGCGACGGCCAGCCACTGCGTGCCGCTCAGCACGGTGTAGCCCGTGAGGGCAAGCCAGCGTTGCCGTGCACTTCCTGGCGACAACGGCGGCATGAACTGCGATGGTGCCGCGTCGACGAGCGCGGCGAGCGACACGATGGTGTCGCCGCGCGCCCGCAGCGAGTCGATGAGTGGGCCGATCGCTGCCACCGTCTGCGTGCGGTCGCCACCGCCATCGTGCAGCAGCACGATATTGCCACGATGGCGTACGTTGAGGGTTCGTTGGATGATCTGGTTGGTGCCGGGCCGCTGCCAGTCGTCGCTGTCGATGTGTACGCCCGCTGTGAGATAGCCCAGCGCGGTCGCTTCTTCGACGGGCGCAAGTTCGTCGGGTGTGCTCGGCTCGGCATCACCGAAGTACGGTGGCCGGAAGAGGAGGGTGCGCGTACCGAGCACGGCCTCCAGCAAGCGGGCCGTCGCGTCGAGTTCGAGACGTGCGACAAACGGCGACACGCGCGACAGATCGGGGTGTGTGAAGGTGTGGCTGCCCAGCGCGTGCCCTTCGCGGGCGATACGTCGCGTGAGCCCGAGCTGCGTCTGGACACGGTTACCGATCACGAAAAACGTCGCCGTCGCGTGACGCGACCGCAGCGTGTCGAGAATCATGGGCGTCCACGTGCCATCCGGGCCGTCGTCGAAGGTGAGCGCGACGCGGTGCGGGTGCGTCGCCCCACTGCGTTCGACAGTCCATGTTGTGGGCAGCGCGACCGACTGTTCCCCAGTAATGAGATCCGTGGCGGAATCGTGCGTTAGTCGCCGCACACCCGACGTAGGGTGCGAGGTGACCCGCAACAACTCGCCCTCGCCCTGCATATCCACGCCGTACCCCGGTGGCTGTGTTGCCAGCTGTGTCCACGACTCAGCGTGGGTGCCGTGTCCGAACACGTGCCACAGGGCCGGATCTTCGGCACCGAGTCGCCACACCGCCTGGCCGGCCACGCCAAGCGTGGTCCCGGTATGCAACGCGTTCCAGTTCGTTGCCGCGTCAAGGAACCAGATGACGTGATCGGTCGAATCCGTGTCGGTCCATGCGATCGTGGGCTCGAGCGCGTCCGCGTTCCAGTGTGGCATCACGCCATGCCGACGCGCTTCGGCGATGGCCTCGGTGTACGTCAACGCGACCGCTTTTTCTGCTGGTACCGCATCGCTCCACTCGTAGCCGAACGTGCCGAACGCGAACATCAGTCGCGATGGCGGCACCAGACGCACCATGCGCTCGGCGCTCTGCTGATACCAACGTTGGCTCGCCACCGGGCCGGCATCCGAGGGCTCCGTATGCTCGTCGTAGAGCATGGCGATGGTCATGTCGGCGCGCGCTCCCCAACGCGTGACGGCTGCCGCCGATTCGTCGGCCGCAACCGTGATCGCGACGACCGCGTGCTGCGGATGCAGTGCCTGTTGCAGCTCACCGATGAGCGTCGCCACGCCTTCGTGCGCGCTGGCGGGCACCATTTCGAAGTCGAGCACGACGCCGCCCAGCTGGAGCACGCGCACGAGCGAATCAGCAGCGTGCACCAGGCGTGCTCGCGCGACCGGTGAAGCCACCAGCGCGGCCACCCGCTGGCCGGAGAAGGTAGCGCCACCGCTGTCCACGTTCGTGATCATCGCCAGTAGGCGCGGGCGCGTCGCGGGCGGCTGCGCGGCTATCAGTTTTGGCAGGCGAGGATCGATCTTTACGTCGAGGGCGAGATCGCGCGTGCGGAGGAAGCCCCACTCCGCGATGACCCAGTCGAGCTGCGACACGTGCTGCTGCAGCGACTGCCACGCGTCGTCGTCCCAGTTCACGTAGAAGGCGGCGTGAATCGGCGCGGCAACGCTGCGCGAGGCCGCCGTGCGACCGATAGGGAGCACGGTCACGCGACCGCTGCCGGACACGGCAGTCCTCTCTTTTCCGTTTAAGGATGAGAAGAGTCGAAGGCGTGCTTTGCTGCGCGCCACGGTATCCGCCGCGCGATGCACACGCGCGATCTCACCGGTGCGCGGCATAACCCATGCTGGCAGCGCCGGTGGAACGAGAATGCCGAGAATGAGATACGCCACCATCAGCGTACTGATCACGCCGATGCCGAGCGCGGTACGCTGCACCCGGCGCCAGCGGCGACCGGTCGGATCGAGAAAGACTGCCATGAGTGGATACAAACACCGGTATCCTGACACACGGGTAACGGGTGTTGTTACTGCGCTGTCAGCTATTCCACCGATATTCATCGCGTGACTACTGCATCCATTGCCCCTCTGCCAACGCCGCCTTGGCGCGCCTGGCTAGCGCCACTCGCCATGATCGCCTTGCTGGCGATCGCGCTGGCCGTCGTGCATCACGAGTTGGGTGAGACCGGTTCCTTGCATCTCAGCGCCGCGGTGCGCCTCATTCCTTCTCAGCAGTTGCTGCAGGCCGCCGTCCTCACGGTGCTCGCGTACGTGCTGCTCTGCGGGTACGACCTGCTGGCGCTGCGGTACGTAGGGAATCCACTCGCGGCCGGCCGCACGGCATTCTCCTCGCTGCTCGCCTATGCCTTGAGTCAGACGCTCGGCTTCCCGCTGGTGACCGGTGGCGCCATACGCGTCCGCTTCTGGAGCATGTGGGGCCTTTCGACGTCGGACATCGCCGGTGCGACGGCCTTTGTGAGTGCGACCTTCACGGTGGGTGTCGCCGCCGTCTGCGGACTCGCGCTGCTCCTTGAGCCCTCCTCGTTGCTCACCCTGCTTCACCTGCCGGAGGTCCTCGCCCGTAGCATGGGCGCGCTCCTCCTGAGCGGCGTGATGGCGTACCTGTGGTGGTCGGTGGCGCGCCGCGGTCAGCTGTTGTCCATCGGCCGCTTCACGCTCATGGTGCCGTCGCCGCAGCTCGCAGGAGCGCAGGTCGCGCTGGCGCTACTCGATTGGGGCGTGGCCGGGCTCGTGCTCTTCGTGCTGCTGCCGGCGGGACATACGCTCACACCGCTTTCCTTTCTTGGCGTCTTTGCGCTCGCGCAGTTCGTCGGCGTAGTGAGTCATGTGCCGGGCGGACTTGGCGTGTTCGAATCACTGATGATGCTCGCGCTGCGCGACGCGGCCGCGCCGGCCGAGGTGCTCGGGGCACTCGTGGCCTATCGCGCCGTGTACTACCTCGTGCCATTCCTGCTCGGTCTCGTGACGCTGGCTGCCGTTGAAGTGAGCCAGCATCGCGCCAAAGTCCCGGTTCTGTTGGGGACGGTGACCACCACGGCCAGCGCGATGCTCAGCGTCTCCACACGCGTGGCCGTGCTGCTCCAGCCACTGCTACCCACCGTCATCGGCATCAGCACGTTTTGTGGCGGTGCGCTGCTGCTCTTTTCCGGCGCCACACCGGCGGCGCATGGCCGTGTGCATGCACTCACCGCCGCACTCCCGCTCGGCCTAGTCGAATTCAGCCACTTCACCGGGAGTCTTGCCGGGGTCGGGCTGATGGTGCTGGGGGCCGCGCTGCGCCGGCGGTTGGACGCCGCGTGGGGGGCCTCGGTGATACTCCTTGTCGTCGGTGTGGTGTCCTCGCTGCTCAAGGGGCTCGATTGGGAAGAGGCCAGCGTGCTCACCGTGCTGCTGGTGGCGCTGATGTCGTCGCGTAAGGCGTTCTATCGGCCCACGTCACTCACCGGTGATGTCCTGTCGCCGGGTTGGTTGGTGAGCGTGGTCGCCGTGGTAGGGGCGAGTATCTGGGTGGGTGTGTTGTCCTACCGGCACCTCGATTACTCGAGCGAACTGTGGTGGCAGTTCGCGGTGCGTGGCAACGCGCCGCGCTTTCTGCGCGCGAGTGCCGGTGCGGTCTTTGCGGTGTTTGGAGTGGGCATGTGGCGCCTCTTCCGGCCGGCAGTGCACGAGCCGGAGGCGCCGACGCTCGACGAGCTGGCCGAGGCCAAGGCCATCATCGAGTGCGTTCCCGAGAGTACTCCGGCGCTCGCGATGCTCGGCGACAAGACGCTGCTGTTTACCGACGAACGCGATGCATTCGTCATGTACGGCGTGTCGGGGCGCAGCTGGGTCGCGATGGGCGATCCGGTAGGCGCTCCAGTACAGCAGGCCGAGGCGGCGTGGCGATTCAAGGAAGAGGCGGACGCGCACGGCGCGTGGTCAGTGTTCTATCAGGTCACTCCGCAGCGTCTCCCGATCTACATCGATCTCGGTCTCACGCTGCTCAAGCTTGGTGAGGAAGCGATCGTACCGCTGCGCGGTTTCACACTGGACGGTGGCGAGCGCAAGTGGATGCGTCGCGCGCTCAAGGATGGCGAGAAGGCCGGTCTTTCCTTCGAGGTGGTCCCGGCATCGGAAGTCGCGGCGCTCATGCCGGTGCTCCGCAGCATCTCGGACGAGTGGATGCGCGGCAAGACGGCGCGGGAGAAAGGATTCTCCCTCGGCCGGTTCGACGAGTCGTATCTCGCGCACTTTCCAATGGCACTGGTCAAGTACACCGCGAACGACCAGCCCACACAAATCGTGGCGTTCGCGAATCTCTGGATGGGGAGCGCCGGCGGCGAACTCTCTCCCGATCTCATGCGCCGGTCGGCTTATGCGCCGCGCGGCGTCATGGACTTCCTGTTCGTGCATCTGCTGCAGTGGGGCGCGTCGCAGGGCTATCGTGCTGCCAACCTTGGCATGACGCCGCTCGCCGGGCTGCTAGAACCGGCGCTCACGCGTCCCGAGCTGGCGCCGCTGTGGGCCCGTGCCGGTGCGTTTCTGTACGGCCGCGGCGAATCGTTCTACAACTTCCAAGGGCTGCGCGGCTTCAAGGAGAAGTTCTCACCAGTCTGGGAGCCGCGCTATCTGGCGTCGCCCGGTGGTATTGCCCTGCCGCGCGTGCTGACCAACGTGGCAACGCTCATCGCCGGTGGCATGAGCGGCCTGGTGCACAAATGACACGAGGCGCGGCGGTTGTGGAGACCCGCCGCGCCTCGCTGCGTGCGCGGGGCGTTCAGACGCCCGGCTTCTTGGTCGTCGGTGCCGCGTGCTTGGTGGTGTCATGCTTCGTCGCGGGTGCCGCCGCATGGGCAGCGGCTGGCGCGGCGGCCTTGGCCTTGGTCGAATCGTGCTTGGTCGTTGCCGGCTGAGCCATCGCCGGCTTGGTCATCGCCGGCTTGGTCATCGCCGGCTTGGGCGGCTGGGCGCCAGCGACAGCGGCGAACGAAAGAGCGGCGAGGATGCTGGTTGCGCGGATCATGGCTTACGTGTCTCCTTCGATGGTGGACGAACAGGACGTACGACAATGATGTCCCCGGCTACCTGACAGTCCCATAACGGGTCGCACGATGCGTATTCTGATTGCCGAAGACGATGCTCGGCTTCATGACCTCCTCGCCCGGGCACTTCGGGAACGGTCGTTTGCCGTCGACGTCGTGACCGATGGAGAGTCGGCGCTGGTCGAGGCCGCGATCAACGATTACGACGCCATCGTGCTCGATGTGATGTTGCCGCGCCGTTCGGGTCTCGAGGTGTGCCGCGAGCTGCGCAAACGCGGCAAGCGCACCCCTATTCTTATGCTCACCGCCCGCGACGCCCTGCTGGACCGCGTGGCGGGACTCGACAGCGGCGCTGACGACTACCTCGTGAAGCCGTTCGAGCTCGAGGAGCTGCTCGCGCGATTACGCGCACTCATGCGGCGTGGTCCAGCCTTGCAGGACGAGCTGCTGACCGTGGGCGATCTCGTGGTAGACACCCGCGCGCAGCAGGCCACGCGCGCCGGGATGCCGGTTGGGCTGACGACGCGCGAGTACGCGTTGCTCGAATATCTCGCTCGCCATGCCGGGCGTGTCATCGGACGCGCGGAGCTCACCGATCACGTGTGGGACGCGAATCATGACCCCGCGTCCAATGCGCTCGAGGTATACATCGGACGCGTACGTAAGAAACTCGATGTCGCGAGCGGTGCGCACTTACTGCATACGCGGCGCGGGGCGGGGTATTTGCTCTCCGCCGACGTCATCGAATAGCGGCGCGTCGTGCCCGATCGCGCTCGTACCGATATTTTCGCCTCACCGTCCGCGCGCGAGGAGTCATCCGCGCCGCCGCGGGGGCTCTCCATTCGCGCGAGGCTCGCGTTCTGGTACACCTCGGCGTTCGGGTTACTCCTGTTGGCGGTCGGCGTCACGACGTATCTCGTGCTCGTCAGCATCACCCGTCATGACGCCGATGCCTTTCTGACCGACACGGCCGACGAGGTCGGCGCGTCGTTGCAGCTCGCGCTCGCGAAGGTACCCCGTGATCACGCAGCGGACTCGCTTGCCGGTTCGTGGGCGGCGCTCCGTACGATCGAGAATCACCGTTTCCGCGACATTGGCGTGGCCGTGTTCCGTGCCGCCTCGGCAGGCAATGGTGCACCGGCGCTGACGCTCCTCGCTGTGGACAGCACCTCGAGCGCGACCCGCCTGTTCGGCGGCGCAGCGGGATGGCAGCTCGCCAGCACCTCGGCCGTGCGTGCGCTCGCCGCCATGGACACGGATGTCGTGACGTTGGCACCATTTCGCGAACGCGTCGTCTCTATGCCCGTGCGGACGGTGCGTGGTGTGTTCGTGGTGGCGGTGAGCCAGTCCATCGAGGGCAATGAACGCGTGCTGCGTCGCGTGCGGCAGATCATGCTCGTCGGACTGCTGCTGTCGTTGCTGCTGGCCGCGCTCGGCGGCTACCTGCTCGCCGCGGCCAGTTTGCGTCCCGTCGATGCCATGCGGGCGCAAGCCGCGCGCATCACGGCCAGCAACCTGCACGAACGGCTGCCAGTGTCGAAGCCGGACGACGACCTCTCGCGCTTGTCGCAGACCTTCAACGCCTTGCTCGACCGCGTGGAGGATGCCTTCGCGCAGCGTCGGCGCTTCACCGCCGATGCCTCACATGAACTGCGAACACCGGTCGCCATCGTGATCGGTGAAAGCGAACTCGCTCTCTCGGCTGATCGCTCACCGGCCGAGTACCGCTCGGCGCTCCAGATCATACACGGTGAAGCGCGGCGTCTCGCGTTGATCGTGGCGGACCTCTTCCTGCTGGCGCGAGGCGACGCGGCCGAGCAGCAGCTCAATCCCGAAACGCTTTTCCTCGAGGAGCTGGTAGGTGACTGCATCGACGCCATCAGTACTATTGCGCGGACGAAGCACGTGGAGCTGGCGTTCTCGCCGGTGAGCGAGGTGCCGTACACGGGAGACAGCGCGCTGCTACGTCGGGTCGTCACGAATCTCCTCGATAACGCGATCAAATACACGCCTGACGGCGGCACCGTTACGGCGGCGGTCGAGCCCACGCCGGGCGGTGGCGCCGTGGTACGGGTGTCCGATACCGGCCCCGGCATCCCCGCCGAGCATCAGGAGCACGTTTTTCGACGCTTCTACCGCGTGCAGCATACCACGCAGCGTATGGGTCTTGGCGACTCTACTGGCGCCGGACTGGGCCTCCCCATTGCGGCGTGGATAGCGAAGGCCCACGGCGGCTCGCTGCGGCTGGTGAAGAGCGATGCCGAGGGGTCTGACTTCGAGTTGACGCTGCCGGGCGTACTCGGCACGTAGCATGCACCAGTAGGACGCCACGCGTACCTTCGGCACGACCGCTCGGAGGACGACTTCCTTGGAATTCGGAGCCATCATGACGACGTCGCTTGGCATCGTTGTACACCTTGGGGTGCCCTTTGACGCAGGCCTGGAGCGCACGCGAGCTGCGCTCAAGACGGAGGGGTTCGGTGTACTCACCGAGATTGACATGCGGGCTGCTTTTAAGGAAAAGCTCGGCCATGACTTTCGACCCTATGTGATTCTTGGTGCCTGCAATCCACCGCTCGCGTACCGCGCCTTGAGTGACGACCCGGCGATGGGGCTGCTGCTCCCCTGCAATGTCACCGTTGAGGCCGACGGTGCCGAGCGCTCGGTCGTGCGCTTGGTGAACCCTATGAGCCTCATGGCCTCAGAAGAGCTGGGCGCGTCGCCTGTCATCCGCGAGGTGGCGCTCGATGCGCAGCAGCGACTCAGCCGTGTCGCGAAGCAGTTGCAAGCTACAGAGGTCGTATGAGCGTGACTGTCACGCAGGTGAAGGACTACCAATTCCTCGTTGACTTCGGCGGGGCCATTCCCTCGCTGCACGCCGATGAGCCGGCTCCGCTTGGTACAGGGGAGGGACCCTCACCAAGCGAGCTCTTATTGGCATCGGTGACCAACTGCATGACCGCCAGTTTGCTCTTTGCGCTTCGCAAATTCAAACAGGATGCTGGCGGTATTCGGGCAACGGCTGAGGCGCGATTCGAGCGCAACGAGGACAAGCGGCTCCGCGTAGCGGAGATCACGATCGCGATTCAGTTGGGCGGCCGTGCCGACTCCATGGTGTCACTGGATCGTATTCTCGCGCAGTTCGAGGCGTTCTGTACGGTGTCCCAGAGTGTGCGCGAGGGGATTCCGATTGTCGTGACCGTGGAAGACGGTGCCGGCGTGCGCCTCAAGTAGCGTCGAGATCGCGTTGCGTCGGTGTCAGTCGGCGGCGGGTTGCTTCGCTGCAGTCGGCACCGACCTCTCCGCCGCGATGCGGCGCGTGTCTTCCTGGTGCGTCTCGCTCCGCTCATCGGCAGGTAGGATGCCAGCGTCGTTGAGCATGAGTCCCACCGCATCGGGAATCATGGATGGCCACATGAAGATCCCTTCGATGCGCAGGATACGACGCGCCAGGCGCCCAGTGCCCGCGTATTTCCGTCGCGCCCACAGTTCGTAGACGATTGTGAGCGCGCCGCCGAGCGCCGCGAAGAGCAACCAGGTAACCAACGCTTCGCGCCATGGTATCTCCACCAGCATCCATACCAGCACCGCATAGCTGAGCACCATCGCCATGATGCCCATGCCGCGGCGCAGCGCGGCGTTGAGCACGACCGAAACGGTCGACCACAGCAGCACACCAAAGAGCACGATGGCCCACATCAGGTTGACGAAGTAGAACGTCATGGACTGAGTGTGCAGCCGAAGGTCGGAATGCGCCAGAGCCACGGATGCGGGGAATGTCCCTCAGACTCAAGACGATGGAGTGACCCCGGTCTCAGCTACGTCACCGAACGGTCATTCATGACGTGTCCAGTTTACGTGTCCACTTTCGAAGGGTCCACTGTCCTGAATCGAGGATGGTGGAGGTCGCGGCGAAACCTGCAGCAGGCGTCAAGTCGTTGTGGCGTAACACACTTCGCGCGACTGCGGCTGAGGTATGGATCATGCACGGAACCTCCTTGAGTACATCCGCCTGTCCCTTGCTGGAGCGTCGCATGTCCCGTGCTTCGTCTGTCCCACTGCTGGCGCGATTGCTGGCGCGATTGCTGGCGCGCTCCTTGGCGTGCTCTCCTGCGCTGGTGCTCGTCGCTGCTGCGCCCCTGGCGCCACTCGGTGCCCAGGTTGTCGTGTATCCGCGCAACGATGTCGTGCGCCATGACGCGCCAGACGTCGCGCGCTACTCCGAAAACGAACTCGACAATCTGGTTGGTCCGATCGCGCTCTATCCCGATGCGTTGCTGGCACAGGTGTTGGTGGCGGCCACGTTCCCTGATCAAGTGGACGACGCAGCGCGCTGGGTGCGAGAGCACGGCACGGCTGGGATCGACGATCAGTCGTGGGACGTCAGCGTCAAATCCGTCGCGCACTATCAGTCGGCGCTGAACATGATGGCCGACAAAGGCGACTGGACCGCGACGCTGGGTCGCGCCTACGCGTATCAGTCGACCGATGTCATGGCCGCCGTACAACGGATGCGCCGCCTGGCCGACACCCAGGGGAATCTCCTGTCCACGCCGCAGCAGCAGGTCGTGCGCGAATCCGACAACTATGTCATCGTGCCGGCACAGCCGCGCGTGATCTACGTACCGGTGTACGATCCCATCCTCGTGTACACTCGGCCCATCTTTGGCCTCGGCTTCTCCAGCCGGCTCTGGTCGTACGGCGTGGGCTTCCCGATTGGCGGATGGTTGAACTACGACCTCGACTGGCGTCGCCGCGCGGTCTACTACAACGGCTGGGATGACGTGTACGTCGACTATGGCGGCGGATGGCGGGCCCGTTCACGACCGTTCATTCAGTTCACGAACATCTACGTCAACCCGCGGTACCGGACCGTGTACGTGAACCGTGATGTGGCGTACCGTACGGTCGACTATCGCAACGTGGACCGCTACGCGGGCTACCATCGCGATGTCTCCTTTGGTTCGCGTCGTGACGGCTATCGGGACGGCTATCGCGATGGTCGTGGCGACGGCCGCAACGATGGCCGCAACGACGGCCGTGACAGAAATCCTCCGTACGGGGTCGAGGTCATTCGATCGGCACAACCCCGCGCGGAGGGCGGCCAGCGGAACGGCTCGGCGTCGCCGGAGGGCTACCGGAACGGCGTCCCGCAGCGTGACGCATCGCGTGACGCATCGCGTGACGCATCGCGTGACGGCGGACGTGACGCTCAACGAGGCGCATCACGGGGTGAATCGCGAGGCGAAATACTGGGCCGCAGCGCGCCGCAACGGCAGGCCGTACCGAACGAGCGGCGTCGCGAGCCCGTAGCCCCGCCCATGACGACGCGGGCCCCGTCGACCGAACAGCGCGCTCCCTCACGCGCACCCGAGCTCCGAGCTCAGGAGCCCCGCAGCGCGCCAACGCGCTCGGCTAAGCCGCGTGGGGCGGCAGACGGCACCCGCGAGCGCCGAGGGCAGTAGCGGCGACCGCTGAAACGACCGAACGGAGCCGCCAGCGCGGCTCCGTTCGGTGTCTGGGCCAAGGCAAATCTCAACCGTCGTTGGCGCGGCTAGCGATACTGCTGCATCAGCGACTGCAGGGCCGCGTTTCCAGGGCAGAGATCGGCGAAGGGCACGTCCACCAGCGGCTGCGACACGGTCTTGGCCATGGTGTGCATGTCCTGCCCGCTTTCATCGATGAACAGCAGCCCCGTCGCCACCTCGTGGCGAAGCTGACAGGCACGCACATGCGCGTACGCCTCTTCGCGATTGGTGGGATCGTAGCTGTCGGCCGTTTTGCGGAACCGCACCGTGCTGCCATCGTGCATGGCCACGACCGATACCTCGTCGTTGGTCTCCGGCGCCGTGATCTCACGGCGCAACGGCACGAAGTCCGCCGCCGAAATCTCCACCTCGTGCTCACGCGTGAACTTGTAGCTCTTGGTGGAGCCTTCGTGATCATTGAAGGTCACGCACGGCGAGATCACGTCGATCAGTGCGAGTCCGTTGTGTGACAGCCCAGCCTTCAGGATAGGCACGAGCTGTGCCTTGTCTCCCGAAAAGCTGCGGGCTACGAACGTGGCGCCCAGCGTCAGCGCCAACAGCACGGGGTCGATGGGCTGCTGCAGGTTGGCTTCGCCCTTCTTAGACGTCGAGCCGATGTCGGCCGAGGCGGAGAACTGGCCCTTGGTGAGCCCGTACACGCCGTTGTTGTCGATCACGTACAGCATGCGCACGTTGCGACGAATCGCGTGTGACAGCTGACCGAGGCCAATGCTGAGCGAGTCACCGTCGCCCGAAATACCGATGTACGTAAGATCGCGATTGGCGGCGCTCGCACCCGACGTCACCGACGGCATGCGCCCATGCACGCTGTTGAAGCCGTGCGACTGCTTCATGAAGTACGCCGTGGTCTTGGACGAGCAGCCGATGCCACTCATCTTGGCGGCGCGATGCGGTGGCAGCGACAGCTCCCAGAACGACTGTACGAGGGCCGCGGTGACGGAATCGTGTCCACAGCCAGCACACAGCGTGGACATCGCTCCTTCATAGTCGCGGATCGTGAACCCCAGCGCATTGCGCTGCAATCCCGGGTGTCGGACCGGCGGTTTGGCGATGGACGTCATGCGGGCACCTGAGCAAAATGGTTGGCGACGGCCGTGACGACCACATTGGCGGTGAGCGGCATACCACCGTAGTCGAGCACCGGAATCATCTCGTCGCGTGGCACACCGGTCTCGATCGCGATCAGTGACCGCAGCTGCGCATCACGGTTCTGCTCCACCACGAACACGGCGTCGTGAGAGTCGATGAACTCACGTACGCTGCTGTTGAACGGAAACGCCTTGATCCGCATATAGTCGGCCACGATGCCCTGTTCGCGCAGGCGATCGATCGCTTCGAGCACCGCCGCGTGGCAGCTGCCGAGGGAGACGATGCCGACCTCCGCGTTGGGCTGCCGATGGAATTCCGGTGCCGGCACCACGCTGGCGGCGGTCGCAAACTTCCGCGTGAGACGATCCACGACTTCCTGATAGGCGTCGGAGTCTTCGGTGTACGCCCCGTGCTTGTCGTGACCCGAGCCGCGCACGAAGTACGCGCCGTTGGGATGCACGCCGGGAAGTGTGCGCGCCGCGATACCGTCGCCGTCCACATCGAGATAGCGCGAGAACTTCTTGACCTGTTCAAGTGCCGCGGCATCGAGCACCTTGCCGCGATCGGGCTGGTAGCCGTCGTCCCACACCAGACGCTTGCACATCCAGTCGTTCATGCCGATGTCGAGATCGCTGGCTACGAACACCGGCGTCTGGAACCGCTCGGCCAAATCGAACGCCGTTGTGCCGATGTAGAAGCACTCCTCAGGGCTACACGGAAACAGAACGATATGCTTGGTGTCGCCGTGTGACGCGTAGGCCAGCGACAGCAGGTCGCACTGCTGCGTGCGCGTGGGCATCCCGGTGGCCGGCCCGGTGCGCTGTACGTCGTAAAAGACCGCGGGAATTTCGGTGTAGTAGGCGAGACCGATGAATTCCTGCATGAGTGAGATACCGGGGCCCGACGTGTTCGTGAACGCGCGGGCGCCCGCCCATCCGGCACCGATCACGATGCCGGCTGCGGCCAGTTCGTCTTCTGCCTGGATGATGCAGTACTTGTGCAGCCCCGTTTCCGGTTCGACCCGGAACCGTTCACAGAAGCCGCGGAACGCTTCCATCAACGACGTGGAGGGCGTAATGGGATACCACGCACCGACCGTGGCACCGGCGTACACCGCGCCCAATCCCGCGGCGGTGTTGCCATCGATGAGAATCGAATCACCCGTGGCATCCATCTTCTCGAGATGGAACGGCAGCGGACATTCGAAGTGCGCCTTGGCGTAGTCGTAGCCCAGCTTGATGGCCGTGTGGTTGGCGTCAAGCAGCTTCTTCTTCTTGGAGAACTTCTCGTGCAGCATCTGCCCGATGATCTCCATGTCGATCTCGAGCAGCGCCGCGAGCGCACCGGCGTAGACGATGTTGCGCAGCAGGGTGCGGTCGCGGTCACCGACAAACGTGTCCACGCACATACGACCGAACGGAATGCCGAGGATTGTGATGCCCTCGCGCTCGAGTTCGGACTCCAGGGGCCACGACGAGTCGTAGACCAGATATCCACCCGGGCGCACCGTGGCCACGTCCTTGGCGTAGGTGCTGGGGTTGAGGGCGACCACGAGATCCACATGCTGCGGGCGCGCGGTGTAGCCGTCTTTGCTCACCCGCACTTCGTAGAACGTGGGGAGCCCCTGAATGTTCGACGGAAAGATGTTCTTGCCCGTGACCGGGATACCCATGCGGAAGATCGCCTGCATCAGCAAGCTGTTCGCGCTGGCTGAGCCGGTGCCGTTGACGGTCGCCATCTTGAAGGCGAAATCGTTGATGCCACTCATACGTGTACGCTCATACGCTGACCGGGACGACGGTGCCTAACGCGCTGAATGCGTACGGCAACACGAGGGAGAATTTCTGCATGTCCCACGCGGCGGTGGGGCAACGTTCAGCGCAGAGCCCGCAGTGCAGGCAGATGTCTTCGTCTTTCACCATGATGCGATGTGTCTGCGGCAGCGCCGCCGAGACGTAGAGGTCTTGCGTCAGATTCTCCGCTGGCGCCGACAGTCTCGTGCGAAGCTCCGCTTCCGACTCGGCCACCGGCGCGATCGTGAGGCAGTTCACCGGACAGACGTCCACGCAGGCGTCGCACTCGATACACAGAGTTGCCGTGAAATGCGTTTCGATGTCGCAGTTGAGACAGCGCTGCACTTCGGTCGCGGTTTGCTCAGGAGTGTATCCCAGCTCCACCTCTTCGCTCACGCTCGCGAATCGCTTCACGAGCTCGGCATGTGACATCTGGGCGCGCGGCGACGGATTGAACTCGTTACTGTACATCCACGCGTGCATGCCCATCTTCGTGCTGGTCAGATGCATGCCCTGGGCTGGGCGGTGCGACACATCTTCGCCAAGGCAGTGCTTGTGGATGGAGATGGCGGCCTGGTGTCCGTGTTCGACGGCCCAGATGATGTTCTGCGGTCCCCATGCCGCGTCCCCGCCGAAGAACACGTCCGGTCGCGACGACTGGAACGACGCCTTGTCCACCACGGGCATGTCCCACTGATCGAACGTGATCCCGACGTCGCGCTCGATCCACGGGAACGCGTTGTCCTGACCGATGGCCAGGATCACGGTGTCGCACGGCATGATGACTGTCTCGATCACGGTGCTCGTCTGGCGCCCGTTCGACTCGCTCCATTCCAGCCGTTCGAACTCCATGCCGACCAGCTTCCCGTCTTCGATCACGAATCGCTTCGGTGCGTGATTCTCGATGATGTGAATACCTTCTTCCTCGGCGTCTTCGAGTTCCCACGGCGACGCCTTGAAGAACTGGCGTCCGCGGCGCGCGATCACCTTGGTATTCGTGCCGCCGAGTCGGCGTGACGTGCGGCAGCAATCCATTGCCGTGTTGCCCACGCCGATAATCAGGACGTTCTGGCCGATCGATTCGATGTGGCCGAAGTGCACTGAGCTGAGCCACTCGATGCCGATGTGGATCTGGTCCCGAACGGCCGGATCCCATCGTCCGGGAACATCGAGTTCCTTGCCCTTGGGAGCGCCGCTG
>JBBQAK010000050.1:0-13608 GCA_038316215.1 Gemmatimonadales bacterium
TCTGCACCGACTCTTCGATCAACGTCGCCGTGTTGCGCGACGCTTCCGAGGCGCGGATCGCAAGGCTACGCACTTCGTCGGCTACTACCGCGAAGCCCTTGCCGGCATCGCCGGCACGGGCGGCTTCAACCGCCGCATTCAACGCCAACAGATTCGTCTGGAAGGCGATCTCGTCGATCGTCTTCACAATCTTCGCGGTGGAGTCGGCCGAGCGCTTGATCTCGGCGACGGCTTCGGCGAGTGCCGTCATGCGTTCCACGCCCTGCTCGGTATCGACGCTCGCACGCTCCATCGCCGCTCGCGCTTCGTTCGCGTCGGCCACGTTCGCCTTCGTGCGGTCGTCCACCAATTTGATACGGTTCGATACCTGATCGATGGCGCCCGCCTGATCGGCCGCGCCGCTCGCCAGCTCCTGACTGCCGTCACCGATCTCGTGCGCCGCCGAATTCACTTGGGTGATCGCCGTGGTGAGCGAGGCGAACACTTCGGCAATGTTCTCGAGTGCGGTATTCAGTGAATCCTTGATCGCGGCATGCTCCCCGACGTACTCGCCGGTGACGCGAGCCGAGAGGTCACGGGCGGCGACGCGCGCGAGCACGTCCTTTGCTTCACTGATCGGTTCGACCACGGAGTCCAGCATTTGGTTCGTGCCCGAGATCAGCTCCTGATATGCACCACGGAACTGGTCGGGGTTTCCGCGCTTGGCGAGATCGCCGTGCTTGGCGGCGTCGATCACGCTATTGATCTCGCCAACGATGCCTTGCAGTGTCTCAGCGGCGCCGTTGATGCTCTTCGAGAGCACGTCGTGCTCCGAGCGGACCTCCACCTTCGACGTCAGATCCCCAGCTGCGAGACGATCCGCCGCGCGGGCCACGCCGCCGATGTATTCGAGCATCTCACGGAAGGCACCGGCCAGCGCGCCGATTTCGTCATGCGACGTGATGTCGATCTGTTGCTCCACCTTGCCGCGCGCGATTTCGGTCGCGGCTGTCGATAGCGTCTGCATCGCGCCGATGATGCTGCGCAGCGTGCCGACCGCCATCACGCCGAGCGCGACAAGCGAGAGGATCAGCACGACGCTCGTCACCAAGCGCGTCGTCGACTGCAACGTGTGCGCTGTCCCGAATGCAGCAGCGATCGCGGCTTCCCGTTCGGTGGTCTGTTGTTTCAGCGCCCTCGAGAGCACGGCGTGCTTGGTCTTCACGCCCTGCATGCCCCCCATCATATCGTCCAAGGAGCCGGTGATCATCCCCATGCTCGTCGAGCGGGCCCGCGCCGCGTAGTTCTTGAACTCGGCGCTGAGCGCGTGGACGGACGTCGAGTCGACGCTCGGATTCTTGGCCAGCACGTCGGAGAGCGTCAAGAACGTCGTGCCGATGGAGTCCGCCGCGACCACCGCACTCGTGTCGCTGGCGCCAACGGCGTCGCGCAGCGCGCGCTGGTAGACATCGAGCTGAGACTGCAGCTTCTGGCTGGTCTCGAGGGCTGGAGATTCCTCGAGCTCGATGCGCTCGAGCTGGGCTTGTGAACGGCTGCCAAGCACAAACGTCGTGGCCAGCGTAGTCACGAAGCCGACCGCCGCTACCAGCGGAAGGGCCAGGATTTTGGCCCGCAAGGACAGAGTGCGGAACATGTGGGTGTGCGGAAGGCAGCAAAGGAAATCGGCGCAGGCCATGTCGCCCATGCGCTATCAGCTATGGGTATCGGAGTTTCCTCGGCATCACTTGAACAATTGGTGAGGACCGTCACGCGCTCGGCATCATCGTCACAACCGGGCACGGCAAAGCGGGGCGACGAATGCTCCCGTCGCCCCGCTGTGCCATGCCGCCGCCGACTCTCAGAGTCCGTCGAGCAGCGAATCGTTGTTTGACGTACCCGCGATGCGCTTGATGAGCCACTCCATCCCCGCCTGCGGCGGGAGCTGGTGTAGACCGCGACGCAGCAAATGCACCTTCTCGAGCTGGTCAGGGCGATAGAGTTTCTCTTCGCGGCGCGTACCGCTCGTGCCGATATCGAACGCCGGGAAAATGCGACGGTCGGCGAGCGAGCGATCGAGCTTGATCTCGCAGTTGCCGGTGCCCTTGAACTCCTCGAAGATCACATCGTCCATGCGCGAGCCAGTCTCGACGAGCGCGGTGGAGATGATCGTGAGCGAGCCACCACCGTGCTGCGGCGCAATCATGCGCGCCGATCCGAAGAACGCCTTGGGCTTCTGCATGGCGTTGCTGTCCAGTCCACCGGACATCGTGCGGCCGGTGCCGCGCTCCACTGTATTGTAGGCGCGCGCCAAGCGTGTGATCGAGTCGAGCACGATCACCACGTCCTTGCCCTGTTCGACCAAGCGACGGGCACGTTCGAGCGTCATCTCCGCCACTTCCACGTGCCGCTTGGGCGGCATGTCGAAGCTGGAGGCCACGACCTCGCCGTAGCCCCACGTGATCATTTCGCTGACTTCTTCTGGACGTTCGTCGACCAGAAGCACGAGCAGCGCCGCTTCGGGATGGTTGATGGCCACGCCCTCCACGATCGCCTGCAGCAGCGTCGTCTTGCCGGCGCGGGCCGGCGCAACGATGAGTGCGCGCTGACCGTAGCCGATCGGTGCAATCAGGTCGATGGCGCGACGCGTGAGCTCTGGGCCGGTCTTGGCCGGACGTCCCGTTTCCAGGGTCAGCTTCCGATCAGGATAGCTGGCCGTGAGCGTGTTGAAGTCGGGGCGCTTTTCGAGCACGACGGGCGAGCCGTCGTTGAGCTGCTGCACTTCGATGATGACCTGACGACCGCGCGGGTCGCGTCCGAACGTCGCGTCGAGCTTGTCGCTGCGTCGGAGCTGATGCAGGCGCACCAGTGCCGGCGGGACGAACGGATCGGTCGGATCGGGTAGGTAGCTGTTGATCGCGCGGCGCAGGAAACCGCCATCGCGCGACGGGTCGAACCAGCCGGACATCGTGCCTTCAACGACCGTAGGCGTGGACGGCATCGACGGTGAACGCTCAACACCACCCTCGCCACCTTGTGGAGCACGAACGTCGCCACCGGCCCCATCGCGACGGAAGCGGCTACGGCCGCGGCGTCCATTGCGCCGCAAGGCCGCATCACCACCGCGGTCCGGTCCGTTTCGGTCACTGCTGCGATCCGGTCCCCGCTCTGGTCGGTCTTGCTGAGCACCCTGCCCGCCGGTCGGCGCACTGCCGGCCGTGTCGGGACGTTCGCCACGCGGGCCACGATCGCCGCGTTCTTGGCGATTTCGGCCGCGGTCGCGCTGACGTCCGCCGCGATCGTTCCGGTTCGGGCGGTCTGGGCGGTCTGGGCGGTCTGGGCGGTCGCCAAACGGACGTTCTGAGCGCGGCTCGGGACGCTCCACGCTGCTGGCGGGCGGGTTGGCCGGGCGGTCGAAGGCACGGTCATACCGATCGGCGCTGTCCGAGCGAGGGCGTTCGGCCGCCGGATCAAAGAAGGCGGGCGGCGTCAAGGGCTCCGAGCGAGGCGCGGATCGCGGCTCAGGACGGAACTCTTCGCGCGGTTCATTTCGCGGCTCGCGCGGCTCCGCTCGAGATTCTGCGTGCGGCGCCGGTGGGGCTGGTGGGGCCGACGGGGCCGACGGGGCCGACGGGGCCGCGCTGGACGGGGCCTCAGGAGCGGCGTCGGCCGCTGGGCGACGAGGGGGCCGACCGCGACGCGGTCGCGGGGCCTCGTCGGGTGCGCCGGCCGCGGGCGGCGGTGGCGCGGCATCCCTCGGCGCGGGCGCCGACGGTGCATCGAGATACGGATTGTCGTCCCCACCGGAATCGGGGGACGGCGCGGCACTGGTACGGCTGCGGCGAATAGGGCGTTTGCGTTCGGTCATTCGAAAACTGCGAGTGGTACAGGGGGCTCCGTTCCGATCTGGAAGGGAGCGCGACGCTGCCGAAGGCATGAAGACATGCGATGCAACAGGCCGAAAGTTCGATGCCCAGGTCGGGCTCGAGATGCGCGAAGAGCGCTGATATTGCGGGTCGCTTTGGACGGGTAGAGTCGTGCCGTCTCACTTGCCGGAAAAGCCGTACGTGCCTTCCGGTACCGCGGGGGTGCGCGATGAACTCGCGCCTCCGGTCACAAGGGGAAGGTCGCAACCTCGCGACGGATCCCCGGCCGGCCGATTCACCCAATCTGAAAGTTCTGTGCCACGAGGTCGGAGACCCTGGCGCAGCCAGCTGGTGTCGGTGGGCTTGTCCCGCGCACTGCGAAAAACATCGCGTGACACTAGGAGTATTACGATCCTGCCCCGATCGCGCAACCCATGAATCGTGGCGGTGACGTGACCAGAACACCGGACCTGTCTACTTTTCGACCATGATCGCACCTCCTCTCGACCTCCCGGCTGCCCTCGCTGATGCGGTGGGCGCCTACGAAGCTTCCGGAAACGTCGGCGCCCTGATGGAGCGCCTGCATACGCTCCGCGCCACGGTCACGCCCGACGCCCTCGTGGCCGCCGCTGAACCGTGGCTCCATATGCCCGAAGTCGCCGGCCCGCTGTACGAACGCGTCGTCGACGAGCAGCCGACCAACGCGCGCGCACTCGTCATTCTCGCCAATGCCTACTGGCTGTCCGGTCGCGGCCCGGAAATCGTGGGAGAGCTGGCCAGCCGTGCGCTCGCGTCCGATCCGCAGAACCGCGGCGCTTGGCACATGTGGGCGTTGACCGAATCGAATCAGCGCGATCGCACCATCCGCTGGCTGCAGGTCACGCAGCGCTTCCCCGACGATCAGCTGGCCAAGGCCGCGCTGGCCGACAACGCCAGTTCGCTGGCCGCCGCCGAGCATGACAAAGAAGCGTTGGCCCTCGCGATTTCCGCGTACGAAGAGCTCTGGGCCAATTCGCCCACCGAGCAGCAACGGGCCGCCCTCGAGACCGCGCTCACCACCCTTCGCAACTACTCGCTGTGACCGACGCGCCCACGCCCAGCACTCCGCCGCACGATCACGCCGCCGACCATCCCGCGGAGAGCGATGCGCTCGCCGAGTTCCGGATGTTCCGCGAGCGCATGAACACGCGCATCCTTGAGGAAAACAACCTCGTCATCAATCGTTTCTTCAATCTCGACGGACGCGCATACGAAAGCGGCGCGTTGAGCGTGAAGACGAAAGAGCTGCTCGGGCTCGTGGCCTCGCTCGTGTTGCGCTGCGATGACTGCATCACCTACCACATCGTGCGCTGCGCTGAAGAAGGCGTGAGCCGCGACGAAGTGTTCGAAACGATGAGCATCGGCCTCATCGTCGGTGGCAGCATCGTGATCCCGCATCTGCGCCGCGCCGTCGATCGCTGGGATGAGGCGGAGACACTGCGCGGCGAACGAAGCCGCTAGCGCGCGACCGTCTTCGGGTTGCCGTCGGAGACGTAGCGCGCCCATTTGCCGGGCTTGTCCATCTGGTCGAGCGTGGCGGACAATTTGGTGCCGCCTTGCAGTGGTACCCGCGGCAACGACTTCGGGTTGAACTCCGGATCGAATGGGCTACGCGCCGGACCGCCGGCGACTTCGAAGACGGCTTCGTGGTGGTACCGCACGTCACGCTTGCTCTTCTTGTCGTACCACGAGCCGTTGAACGCCAGCGCTCGGTTCTTCGGCCACAGACCGTAGGGCAGGGCAAAACCACGCACTTTATATCCCGGCACCGCCGAGTCGATCGCCATCGCCCCGCGGGCCAGTTGCTCTTGCACGACGGCGTCGGAGTACTTGCTGAGCTTCGCGTGCCACAGCGTGTGGTTGCACAACTCGAAGCCTTGCTGTGCCAGAAACTGCACTTTCTTGAAGCGCCACTCCGTTTTCTGGCCGTCGATGCCCTTGTCGCCAAAGAACGCGTGGCCCGCTTCGGCTGCCGGCAGCATACAGAACAGCCCCTTGGCCTTCCAGTCGGGGTGCGCCCTGATGAAATCGAGTAGAATACCAACCGCACTCGTGGGATCCACTACGAGTGCGCCGTTGCGCTCGATGTAGCGGAACTGGCTCGGCGAGGCATCATCGAAGGTGAACAGCACCGGCGTCTTGCCCGCCGGCACGTCCATCGTCTTATCCAGCATCTCCGACAAGTTCACCGGCACGTAACCGCGCGCGTGCAGCTCACTCAACTCGGCGCGGAATCGCTCGCGCGATACCTTGTACGTGCCGTCGGCCGCTACGACTTGATGCCACTCCACAATCGGGATGCGCCCCAGCTCGTTGGGCACGCGCGGGCCGTTCGCCGGCAGCGCCTTCGGCAGCGCCTTCGGTTGCGCCTTCGGTTGCGTTGCGGCGGGCTTCGCTGGCTGGATGATGGCACTTTCCGGGCGTTCAGACCGTAGGAGTGCATGAGACAGCGCGTGAGCCGTCGTCGGAAGCAGGTGCGACGCAACCAAGACGGTCGCTCCGACGGTCTGTATTAAGATCGACACGCGTGGCGTGGTGCGGACGGTGGAGTAGCGGATGAGATGTTCCTGACGTGCCATGATCGCAGAGGAGTGTGATGGAGGGTGAAGCTAACAACACGCCGGCTCCCGCTGTAGCGCCGGACGCAACGCCAGTCGACGTACCGGCCGCGTCGTGGCGTACCCGACTGTACAAGCCCTTGCTTTACGCAGGGGCGATCGCCGTTGCCGGTACGCTCACCATGACGTCATGGTGGTGGTCGTGCGGCTGGCAAGGCTGTCCGACGCCGGCGCAGTTGCGCGCGTGGAAGCCCACCGAGGGCGGTGCGTTGCTGGCGCGCGACAGCGCCTTCGTCAGTGCACTGTCACCCGTGAATCGCGCGAACGTTCCGCTCAGCCGGGTGCCGGCGCATGTGCAGGCGGCCTTTATTGCCGTCGAAGATCGACGCTTTCACGCGCATCATGGTGTCGACTGGTACGGTGTCGCTCGCGCAACCGTCGCCAACGTTACTGCCGGTAGCGTACGCGAAGGTGCCAGCACGATCACGATGCAGTTAGCGCGCAACGTGTTTCTGGGCAACCGCGCCACCGAGCGCACGTTCGGTCGTAAACTCCTCGAGTGGCGTTATGCCACGCTGCTCGAAGGCTCGCTCTCCAAGCAGGACATCCTCGAGCGATACCTGAACGCGATCTACCTTGGCAACGGCGTGTACGGCGTCGAGGGTGCGAGCCGCGATCTGTTCGGCAAGTCGGTCAAGGATATCTCGCTCAGTGAAGCGGCGATGCTCGCCGGCCTGCCCAAGGCGCCGTCATCGTATTCCCCGCGGCGCGACAAGGCGCGCGCGCTTGCCCGTCGCGCCATCGTGTTCGATGTGCTGCTGCGTGAAGGGGTGGCCGACAGCGCCACAATGCAGGCGCTGCGCAACTCGCCGCTCAAGCTGGCGCGGGCCGAATGGGTGCCGGCGCGAGCTGTCGATTCGTGGGCCGTCGAAGCGGTCCGCGTGACACTCGACTCGCTGCGCAAGGCCGGTGTGATTCCCGCGGCGCTGAATGATGCGCAGCTCCGCGTCTGGAGCACGATCGACCGTCGCGCGCAGATCGCCGGCGAGCGCGTCATCGCATCAGGGGCCTGGCAGATCGATCAGGAGCGGGCGTACGGCGGCTTCTCGGTGAACAGCGCCGGCTCTCGCACACAGGGTGCGCTGGTCGCACTCGATCCCGCCACGGGCGCGCTACGCGCGATCGTGGGCGGTCGCCGTATCGAGCGAAAGGGATTTAACCGTGCGCTGCGCGCCAAGCGTCAGCCGGGCAGCACCTTCAAGCCGTTTGTCTATGCGGAAGCGCTGCGCCAAGGCTTCACCGCCGCCAGCATGCTGGAAGACGAGCCGGTCGAGATCGACATCGGACGCACCACGTGGACGCCCGCGAACTACGGCGGCAACTACGCCGGTCATATCACCATGCGCGATGCGTTAGCCCGCTCCGCCAACGCCGCCACCGTGCGACTCAGCAGCAAGCTGAGCGTACAGCGCATTGCCGATCTTGCGCACGCCCAGGGCATCACGAGCGACCTGCCCATCGTACCCGCACTCGCGCTCGGCGCGGGTGCCGTGACGCCTCTTGAACTCACCGCCGCGTATGCACCGTTCGGCAATGGCGGTCTGCGCGTGCAGCCGTATATCGTCGAGCGCGTGGAAGATCAATTCGGACGCGTGATTTGGAGTCATCCGCGCACGGCGGGCGTGAAAGTGCTCGAAGCCACCGATGCGTTTCTGATTACGTCGCTGCTGCAAGGCGTGGTTGATCGTGGCACCGGTCGCCCGGTGCGCGACGCCGGCATTCGTGGGCCCGTGGCCGGCAAAACCGGCACTACGAACGACGGTACCGATGTGTGGTTTGTGGGGTTCACGCCGACGCTCGTCGCGAGTGTGTGGTTCGGCGCTGACGACCCGCAGCCGCTGGGCTGGAACGCGTCGGGCGGTCGCCTGGCGGCACCGATCTGGGCCCGTTTTCTCCGCGATGGATGGCACAGCCCCGAAGTCGACAGCGCGTGGGTGGCGCCGTCAGGCATCGAAACCAAGCAGATCGATATCGGCACCGGCAAGCTCGCGAGCGACTGGTGCGGGCCGTCTCGCCGCGAATTCTTCGTGCGCGGGAGCGCCCCTAAGGGATCGTGTGAAAACGATCCGTATCTTGCGATGCGTGAAGCCGAGCCACCCGATTGGCACGACAGCACTCAAGCCGATTCCGGCGAGATCAATCCAGCACAGATCGCCGAAGCGGTGAGCGGCGTGCTGGAAGCGGTGGGCGGCAGTGCCAAAGCACGCGCCGCCGCCGATCGCATCATGGTGGAGCTGCGAAAGGTGCAGCGCGACGCCGCGCGCGAAGCGCGACGTGAAGCCGCGCGCGTACGACGCGAGCTACAAGGCCTCCCGCAGCCGCCGGTGGCGCCGCGCCCGCCCCGCGGGCGCTGACTCACGCGAGGCCGCACGTGAAAGGTCGCCCCTGTCGCGTTCTTGCTGCGGGCCGTACGCTTTCACGTCGCCCGCCAGCGCATTCATCGTGTTCGTTCACCATTTCGTACTCAGGTCAACGTCATGCATCGTCGTCTCGCCGCCCTCCCGATCCTGCTCGCGCTGTGCGCCACCTCGCTGTTCGCGCACGACATGTTCTGGAAACTCACGTCGTATTACGTGGCGCCGAGATCGTCCATTCGTATGCCAGTGCTCAACGGCACGTTCTCGAAGAGCGAGAACTCCATTCAATGGGCGCGCGTGGCTCAGCTGAGTGTCACGACATCGAACGGTCGTACCGCAATCGATAGCGCGCGGTGGGACGTGCGCGGAGACACGTCGTGGCTCAACTACACGACCAACGATGCCGGCACCTACGTCGCTGGCCTGTCCACCAAGCCCACCGAGTTTCGTCTTGAGGCGAAGGCGTTCAATGAGTACCTCGCCGACGACGGCATCCCCGACGTCCTCGCGGCGCGAAAAAAGGACGGGTCACTGCAACGCGCGGCTCGCGAGCGATACTCCAAGCATATCAAGGCGATCTTCCAAGTAGGCACGACTCGATCAACGGGGTGGAACACGGTGCTGGGTCATCCGGCCGAGCTCGTGCCGCTTGAGAATCCGTATGATCTCCGGCCGGGCGCGACGATGCGCTTTCGCTGTCTCATCGACGGCAAAGCGGTCGGCAATCAGTTGGTGTTGGTGGGAGGACGCGCTGGCGTGACCGGCGATGTGCGGCTGCCAATCCAATCGCTGCGCAGTAATGCGGATGGCGTGGTGACGGTGAAGGTCGGCAAAGCCGGTAGCTGGTACGTCAAATTCATCCACATGGTGCCCGTTGATGATGGCCGTGTGGACTATGAATCCAAATGGGCCACCATCACGTTCGAGATCCGCTGACCGCAAGCGCTCACAGCACGCCCAACCACACCTTCTCAAACCCGCCGTACCCTGGAAAAATCTTGGGCAGCTGCGCCGCGCCCAAATGCTTCGACGCGATCTCGCTGAACACTGCGCGGAAATCGGTGGTAAGCGCGAGGTCGCGTCCTTCGTACAGCTGCTCTGGTGCGAGCCCGGGCCACCGGCCGTGCACTTTCTTGGTCTTGCCCAGCGATCCGCCGACGACGACCACTTCGCACGAACGGCAAGGGTCGTTGCTGCCTGTCATCTATTTGGGTGAGTGACAATGGCGAGGCAGCAGAGCCAGTGTCGTCACACCGCATAGCCCTTCCGCTGTTGCGAGCGATGCGGCAACTTGTTTTATTCGCCTGGATGTCGTGTGGTGTGTATTGAGATCGGCTGTCTGCCTCAACGCCGAATATCGGCCCCAATAATTGCTCGAATGCACTATCGCCTAACACATCGGGAAATGCGCCAGCGGCTGGCAGAACTCTTATCGCGCAGTCCAACGCGCCGTCGGCTCGTCGCGCTGCTGCTCGAAGGGTTGACGCGAAAGCAGATAGCCTTTGAGATGAAGCGGTCTGGACACACTGTAGACTCACATCTCAAGTCGATCTACCGTGAACTCGGAATCGGCGACCGAGCTCAGCTGATGATGCTCGCGGAGTCGCTTTGCGCCCCCCCCCGATTTTGGGGACTGTTGAGAATCCTGATATTGAACAACCGTGAGGGTGCGGGAAGCTTCCGAGACATGCGTTGAAGTTCACGAAAGGCGAGTACGTCTATGTTCGCCCGTCAAAGCGACTTTGACGAGCGCACCAACGTCTACGAGATGCTGTTTCGGTGCGCGCTGACGAACGGCGCTCGATGCTGGCCGTAGCGTACCGCCGTATTCGATCGTCGTAGCCGCGAAAACCACGCTGCTTCAGGAGAAACAGTGCGATACAAGCGATTTCGCTTTTCGATGGCGGTAGCCGCCGTCACACTCGCGTTCAGTGGAACCACCGCCTCCGCTGAAGGGCGATGCCCCAACGCATGGTACCGTTCGTCCACTGGTACCTGCGGATTCACGGGGCGAACAGGTGAATCCTCATGTATTTGCGAGTACGATTGCTCGATTTCCGGCACCGGGTTTTGGGACTTCTGCCAAGCCGGAAGTTAAGGCGCTTGATAGAGATCTCCGGCGTCCCGCAAGCATAGCAAGCAGAACGCCGGGGACAATCTGCGTTGGTGCAATTCGCGCTACTTCCGCGCGCGAGACGATCATCGAAATTCACCGAGAAACGACAATAATGCGTCGAAGGTTTGCTCTCTTGGACGTCGCGACGGTTTGCGTTCTCGTGCTCGCC
This sequence comes from Gemmatimonadales bacterium, assembly GCA_038316215.1. Lineage (GTDB taxonomy): Bacteria > Gemmatimonadota > Gemmatimonadetes > Gemmatimonadales > Gemmatimonadaceae > Gemmatimonas. The sequence continues at coordinate 11,142 of JBBQAK010000050.1, forward strand.
ATCGCGATTGCGCTTATGGACGGGAGTCCATTGCGACGCACAATATCCGAGCGTCGCCTACGTTATGTGCAGAACACGAAAATTCGAAGCACCTGGAGCTTGCTTGCCAACACTGCGACTCTGCTCAACTCTGACAATCAGCGCGATCCAACCGTAATTGTCGTCAGCGACTACGAGTGTCCATTTTGCAAGACGGCCGAATCGTCGATTGACTCGGCAGTTGTCGCAGGTGTCAGGATATCGGTCTTGCACCTGCCGATCCCCTCGCACGTGAGCGCGAAGGCAGCAGCGCTTTATGCGCTTTGCTCTGAACGTCTCGGAGAATTTGCATCGATTCATCGTCGACTCTTTCAAGACCAGTCGTGGCGAAGCAATGAGGGCGCCACCTACGATAAAGTAGAATTAGCCATGAACCGTTTCACACCGCTCAATGGCTGTGAAGATCACAAGTTGCTCGATACAGACTTGGAGAAGCACGTGCGTGCGGCCAACAATGTCGGGGTCGACGCGACTCCGACATTCCTGGCTCGCGATGGAGTTATACGACCTCGTTCTGGCGAGTCTTTGACTGCCATGCTACTCCGCGCTGGAAAGGACAGCCAACAGTCCTCCAAATAGCATAGATATGGCGTACGTACACACATTCGTGCGTGCCGCGTGCCTCGGCGTACTCGCCTGTTGTGCGTGCGAAAACAAAACGACACCGAGCGTGGCGGAGCGTCAAATAGATTGGACGCGACGCTATGAGACGCTTGTCACAAATATTGACCTCACGTCAGAACGAATTCGGTCAGCGTCGTTCTCGAATTTCACGGTGTGGGAGCGTGGCGTCGCGATGTCTCAGCGGCATCCTTCAGCTGAATGGCTCCTCTGGGATGTCCGGCCCGACCGACCGGCCGGCGGACTGACGTCGGTGTCCGATCAAGCGCCGATGCCCAAGCTTGGACAGTCACGCGCGCTGCTTGGCCCCGCCGACGTGACGGGGGTCTTACACGCGCTGGGTCCGACAGGGCGTATCGTGTCGGTGGACCTTGGAGGGAGACGGGAACTAAAGGGCAGAATCGGCTCGACCGACCTGCAGTCGGCATGCCTGCTCACGGACTCCACCATTGTCTATCTCGAGCGAGGGCAGCCAGGCACGGTGTACGCGAAGCATGTGACGGACACTTTGGCCGCGCCGTCCATCTTCGAGTTGTCGGCACGTACCGTGAGTGTCGCGGATTCCTCTGCGCGACCGCGATGGGAAGAGTGGCGACTGTCCGCGTCACCTGATGGTCCATGCATGCTATGGCATCCAAACTCCTCGCAGGTTGTGGTCGTTCGCGCGTTGACGTCGGACACCAGTGCCGAAGCGTCTCTGGTTTCCATCGCACCCAAGATCGCCGCGACGCCGTATCGGGATTCGATTCTTGCCGTATCGGCCTACGCAGGCGGCTTTTTTGTGCTCACCTCCGCGCACGAAGACGGCGGCGTACTGCTGACGCAGTTCTCCTTCGACGGCACACAGCTCGCCATATCTACTGTACCGTCCACTACTGTAGGCATGGCGAGCGGATTGAATCGCGTCTATCTGTTTCGTGTTCAGAAGCGTGCCACCATGATCAGCCGATACGATCTGGCCGGCGTGCTTCCACAACGTCGCGCACTAGATTCCAGCGCTACCCGCACGGCACCCCGAGCGCCCGCCGACTTTCAAGCGCTGCCGCGTCAATCGCGCGAACCATGACGATCGGATTCGTACGTGTGATGCTGTTCACTTTCGCCTGCCTGCTTCAAGCGTGCCAAGGCTCTTCGCGATTTCCCGCAGATGCCTTCGAAACGTCGTTCGGTCCGGCAGACACCTTGCACGGCGCGCCACGTTGGACGATGTCGGCCGACGCCGCCGCGCGAGTCGGCATCGGTCGAATCAATGGCCGCGTACAGCGTAGTGGCCAGCGATTGATCTGGGACGACGAATCGCCGACCGCGCTCGTGATCTCGGACTCGGCGCTACCCATCGTGCTGCTTAAGAAAGGCAACGGACCAGGCGAGTGGCCTGGGCGCCTCATTTTGTCCAAACACGGCGAAACACTCGTGGGTATTGGCGACCCCCCCTTCTCGCCGAGCGGGGCGCTCGTGTTCGGGGACACCGCGGTGCTCCGCGTCGTACGCCCTCCGCTTAAAGGCATGAACGAGTGGCAGTTAGCTCTCAAGGTTTCCGACAAACAGTGGCTCGTAAAGCGCGGCGCCGGATTTCGAAAAAATCTTACCATACCGCAACGCACCCAACTTGTCCCGGAGACCACATGGTACGCACTCTGGCGCGAGCCTCGCACGCCTGATGAGGATTCAGGTGAGCTGCTCAAGCTTCCGCCGGTGGTCTCCGCATGGCAGTACTCGTTCCCCTGGGTTGGCGGGATACTGCCGTTCGCGCTGGACGAATACCCATTCGCTCCGGTTTCGATCGTGACTGTCTGGAACGGCTCAT
>JBBQAK010000282.1:0-5187 GCA_038316215.1 Gemmatimonadales bacterium
ACGCGAACCACGTGGGTTGCACGAGAAATGCAACGGCGACCATCGCGACACACAGCGCCGCGGCGCGCCACGACGGGCGCGCGATGAACAACGCGAGGCCGATCGGCTTGCAGGTCAGCAGCCACGACAGCGGCGTCATGAATGCCGCGGCGATAAGCAGCGGCGCCCACTGTCCGAGAACTACCGCTAGGCCAAAGGGCGCACTCAACAGCAGCCAGAGCCGTCCCATCCCATTTTCCGACAGCACGAATGTCAGAAGTCCGGCGCCGACCGAGACGAACAGCGCACCCGCGATTTGGACCCGTAACAGTGCGAACGGCAGCGCTGCGATCGGCGCTGTGAGCGGGTACATGAACCAGCTTTCGAACGGGTAGGTGCCGGACGGTCTGATCGTTTCGTACGGATTCCGGCCGGCCAACAGCTCGCGTGCGCCGCGCCACCAGTAGGTGAAGTCGCGAGCCTCCAGCTCGGGCTGCATGGAGAACGCGATTGCCGCCGCCAGGCCGGAGGCCAGTGCGATGATCATCGCGATCGTCACTCGCTCGCGTTGCGACAACGGGCGTCCGGAGAAGAGGCCGGGTGCCACGTCGGCAACAGACGCGAGGGCGTCAGAACGATCCAGCGATGGCGAGGTACCGAGCGGCCTCACGTTCACTAGATGGCCCTGGGTGCAGAAGACGCCAGATGCAGTGCTTGCGGTTGCAGCGTCCTCCGTGCCGCGATCGCGAACGCCAAGAGCGTCACCGCAAACGAGGTTGGAAACGCCGGAAAATCCCTAGCCCCTGGCGTCAACAGCGCCCCCACCCAGACGATGATAAGCGACAGCTGCTCGCCCTTCAGCCACCCATCCTTGCTCGCGCGGAGGGCAATAAGTAGCATCGGCGGGACCAGGATGACCATCTCGTAATAGAACCCGTACGGCGTGGCGAGGACGCTGGCCGTCGCGAGTGCCGCCAGGCGCAGGTCGAAGGCCTTTACCTGACGCCAGACAACGGCGACGTATCCCGCCATCGCGATTGTCGCGGCGAGCTGCACGCCCGCTGCGATTGACGACGATGCGCCGAGCACTCGGGCCCCACCGAAGGGCGTCATGAGTTTCTCCAGCGGAAATCCTGACATGGCGCCCAGTCGATCACCGTGAGCCGTGACGGCCTCGAAGAACGCCAACCACGGCGCCAAGCCGAATGCTCCCACGCTGGCTACGACTAGGGCGACTCCCGTGACCGCGGCTACTGCGAAGGCGCGCCAGCATCCGGCGGCGACGAACGCGATCGGGATGAGGAGGCCGAACTGCGGCTTGACGGTGAGTATTCCGGCGGCGACTCCCGCCAGCAACGGACGACTGGTGGCGAATGCCCCGCTGCAGGCGATGAGACTGGCCGTAAGCAGCCCGGTCTGCCCCGTGATGACCGCCTGGAGCACTGCCGGCGAGCCCAGTGCGAGAATGAGGGCGCTGCGGTCAGCCGTGATCGTGCGCAGCGTGCTGACGAAGAGCGTGCCGAAGGCACCAAGCCAGAGGCAATAGGCCGCAACGAACGGCACGAGGGCGAATGGTGAGACGACCAGGTACATCGTGGGCGGATATTGCCAGCCCACCATCATGTCACCGTGCCCCGGGTAGGCGTAGCGCAGCATTGCCGCGAGGTTGTCCATCTGGTAAATCGATACCATCTTCGGCGTGCCGACCGCCTCCGCAGCGGTGCGGAACACGATGAAATCTCCCCCGATCATCGGGCCCAGTGATACGAACAAGCCGTCGGCCGTTATAAGCAGCAGCGCGAAATAGCCGTACGTGATCACCATAAACGCGACGGCAAAGAGCATCAGCGTCAGTTTCCGACGCTCGGTGACGAGACTATAAATCAGCGGAAACCGGTTGGCGAACCCGTCGGCAATTTCCTTCATACAGGCCATTCAGTTGCTGGCATGACTCCTCACAAAACTATGTCGCCGGTCATCCCACCCACGCCCCGTGCGCACGCCCGACCAGCACTGCTGTCGATCGTGTGCCCAGCATTCAACGAGGAAGCCAGCATCGCGGCGCTGTTCTCGGCGGTGCATCGCGTGCTTTCCGGGAATGGTCAACCGTTTGAAGTGGTTTTCGTGAACGACGGTAGCGGTGACAGTACACTCGCCGCCATGCGTGAGGTGCGGGCGCGTCATCCCAATACCACGATTGTCGATCTGAGCCGCAACTTCGGCAAGGAAATCGCCATGACTGCGGGGCTCGACCATGCTCGTGGCGATGCGGTCGTCATCATCGACGCTGACCTGCAGCACCCGCCGGAGACGATCCCCGCGATGCTCGAGGGATGGCGAGAAGGCCACGAGGTGGTGTACGGTCGGCGCCGCAACCGCTCCGCAGACGGCTGGCTGCGCCGACGCACCACACGACTCTTTTACGGCTTCCTTCGGCGCTTCGGTGACGTCGCCATCCCAGAAGACGCGGGGGACTTCCGACTGCTCAGCCGAAAGGCGGTCGATGCGGTTATCGCGCTGCGTGAACATCACCGGTTCATGAAGGGCGTATTCGTGTGGGTCGGCTTTTCCACCAAGGCGGTGTGGTTCGACGTCGCCCCTCGAGCCGAGGGGGCAAGTTCGTTCAACTTTTGGCGCCTGTGGAATTTTTCGCTCGAGGGCATCACCTCACATACGCTCGCGCCGCTCAAGGCGTCGACTTATGTCGGGCTGGTCGTGGCGTCGTTCTCGTTTCTCTACGGCGCGTACATCATCGCCAAGACCATGCTGCTCGGCGACCCGGTCCCCGGCTTCCCCACCCTAGTCACCGTGGTCCTCTTCCTCGGCGGGGTCCAGCTGATCGTGCTCGGTGTCATCGGCGAATACCTCGGTCGGATATTCGTCGAGACGAAACAGAGGCCGCTGTACTTCACAAATGAAGTGGAGAAGGCAGAGTAAACCGATAGCCCAAGAGAACGCCAAACTTCGGAAGCCGGCCTCCGGTCGTATCCCTGACGCGGAGACCGCACAGCGGCTCAACGCTGTAGGTTGACGCGACGGCCGCGGAGCCGCAACCTTTTAGGGGGATATTAGTTGCGATTGTTCGAGTGGGTGATCGGGCTAGTCCGGTCACCGACCGTGACTCCTCACGATATTTTCTCCTTGACCCGCGCTCATGACGGTTCCGCGTGCGTCTACCGAAGGGGTCCCTTCGGAATCCACCACGATCGGTAGGCCGCGGTCTGTGTGGCGACTGGTGGGCGTGCGTGCGCGCGTCGTCGGCCTTGAGCGCGCAAGGCTACTTACAAGTGCCAAGATCGTGGCGTTAACGGTTGGTGCGGTGGTTGGTGCGCTCGGCATGTCGCGTGGTTTCGGCTTGGCGTGCGCGGCCATGCTGGTATGCGGTCCGAGCCTGGCGATTTTTTCCAGCGGGAAGTTTGTTCGCGTCGCTGCCCTCTACCTGACGCACCTAGCTGCGTTCGCGGCGTTCGTGCTGCTACGCGATTTTGCCGACGAAACGGGAACTCATGTAGTAGTCGGCCTGCCGATCGTCCTCGATCGTGCGATCGGTCTTGGTACGATCGTCACCGTCCGTTTGCAGTCTGCGCTGACCGATCCGGGCGTATTCCGTTGGTACGACTACTTGGCGGCAAGTGGTTATGCCACGCATTTCGTCGCCATTTGGGTGGTAGCGGCGCTGTTGTACCGCGCAGACGCCAAGTCGTTCGGGCCATACATGATTGGCAGCGCGTTGATGTACTTGATAGCGCTCCCCATCCATTTTCTGTTTCCCACTGCACCGCCGTGGCTGGCCTCACAATGGGGTGCGCTGCCACAGATTACGCGAGTCTTCACGTCGCTGGGCGGCCAGATCAACAACCAGTTGATGTCGGAGGGCATGCGTGTTTCGGGAAATGATGTTGCAGCGCTTCCGTCGCTCCATGCCGGCGTGGCGACCATCATCCTGCTTGCCAGCTGGAATGGCGGGATACGCTGGCGCACCGTGTCGTTCCTCTACTTTAGCTGGACCAGCTGGAGCATCATTTACGGCGGGGAGCACTACCTGATTGATGTCGTAGCCGGCGCCGCCGTTGCGGGGATCGGATGGATGGTGGCTTGTCGACTTGATGCGAGAGTGAACTTCCCCCGCTTTTGAGGCCGATTCATCTCCGTGTGGCAGGAGGATTCTCGGATGCCCCGTGGTGCTGCTTTCGCTGCAGACTGGCGCCACTTAGCGCCGTGCCAACTTGGTTTATCATGCGGATCACGGATTGCGACCCAGTTCGTTTGACCGCGGGCACCGCTGACGAAACCTCGGCGTCCGTGCCTTCCGTAAAAGCACGCCACAGCACGCTGTACGCGCCCAACCGGGCGGAGACGCTGCGCTATCGCTGAAGAACCGCGAGGATCGACAATCCAAACGGAGCGCGCCTGGTGGGAATCCAGCCGCGCTCCAGTTCCCAGACGCGAAACAACAGGCCGTTTCCCAACGCTGCGGGATTCAGCGCCCTGCCGGACGTGCCGCGCACGCGCTCCGCCAGCCGCTGCGCCACCGCGAGCGGGAACAGCAACGTGTTCATGTAGCTGCAATACGCCACGCGCAGTCCCGCTTCCCGCACGTGGCGTTCCAGGGTAGTCACGGTATATCGGCGCTGGTGGCCATGCAGTTCGTCGTGCGGCCCCCACAGCCACTGATACGCTGGCACCGTGAGCACCAACCGTCCGCCGGGCGCCAGCCGGTCGGCCAGCGCTGCCAGCGACGCCACGGGCTCGGGCAGATGTTCCAGAACATCGAACAGCCCGATCGCTTGGAAGCGAATGCCAGCGAACGGGATCGCTCCAGGCAGCGAGCCTGGCGCCACCAGTCCAACCCCGCGCGCCTCGGCGATAGACAAGGCCACGGGATCCAACTCAAACCCATACACCTCGCCTAACGTGCTCAACAGCGCCAGATTCCCTCCGCTGCCGCACCCCGCATCGAGAATGCGGCTCGCCGGAGGCAGAGCGAGGTGACGGAATGTACGTTCGATGACACTGCGGCGTCCACGGAACCACCAGTGCCGCTCCTCCGCCGCTGCCATCTGCTCGTAGGCTTCTCGCTGCATGGCCCTCTTGGATATGGGAAATCCTTTATCGCATGCTGATCCGACTGCGGATCCACTTCCTGCCGGCACACCGCTGCCGTTAGACAATGCTGTGATGCTGGTCGTGCCATGCTACAACGAACGC
>JBBQAK010000028.1:0-16398 GCA_038316215.1 Gemmatimonadales bacterium
TGCCCTCGAGGTTTTCATGAGACTTGCACTACGCATTACTTCCGCCATCCCCGGAATCTCCTGGTCAAGCACCTCGCTCATTGCCTCCGGAGTAACATCCGACGGGGACACTCCGGTACCTCCCGTGGTAACGATAAGAGACACCTGCAGATCATCGGCAAACGCCTTCAGCCGGTCGATAATCACCCGCTTCTGATCGGGGATAACCTCATACGCTTGCAGCACATATCCTTCGGCTGCAAGCCGCTCCATGTGGAAAGGTCGGGCATGCGCGTTGCAACGATTCCCAGCGACTTGGTCCGTCCCAACGTAATTTTCTCATAGAGGTCCGGCCCCCCATCCTGCCGGACCATCGAACGAGTTGGTTGGGCGACGCCATCGTGTGTCGCAGTCTTCAGGAGTAGCCGGCATGAAGCTTCTGCTCGCGTTGTCCGGAATGATCACGTCGGTGACGATGGTAGCATCGTCGACGACGTTGAGCGATCCCGTTTCGACGAAATCTTCCACACCGTCATCGCGCACCGCAGCCATACTGCCTGCCACGCATCCGGTGTTGCATCCGATGCGCGCCACCAACACCACGGGCCGCGCGTTCACGCGTACATCCGCTGGTGCGCGCGGCATCACGATGGGTGCGCTCGACGATGTCGTGCAGCGCTATTGCGCGGGGTGCCACAACCCCACGCAGCGTCGCGGCAATCTCGATCTCAAGAGCTACTCGGTCATGTCGGCCAACGCCACGTTGCCGACCTCCGAGAAAATGATCCGCAAGCTGCGCGCGCAGATGATGCCCCCGCCGGGATCCAAGCGTCCCACGGGCGACACCCTCGAGGCGCTGGTCGAAACGCTCGAACGTGTGGTCGATGGTGCGGCGCCGGTGAATCCGGGCACGCGCACCTTCCAGCGTTTGAACCGCCCGGAGTACGACCGCGTCATCCGCGATCTGCTCGGTCTCGAGGTGGTATCCGGTGATTGGCTGCCGCTCGATACCAAGAGCGCGAATTTCGACAACATCTCTGATGTGCAGTCGTTGTCGCCCACGCTGCTGGAGGGCTACCTGAACGCCGCCGCCGCCGTAAGCCGCATGGCGATCGGTGATCGCAAGGCGCCGGTGGGTCAGGCCACGTACAAGACTTCTCCGTTCGAATCGCAGCACCCGTGGGACCACGTCGACGGCACGCCGTATGGCACGCGCGGCGGCATGGTCATACTGCACACCTTCCCGGCCGACGGCGAATACGAATTCCGGCTTAACGTGGGTGGTGGCATCGGTCGCCCGATTGAAGATCTCGACATCTCCATCGATGGCGAGCGCGTGGCGCTGTTGCGCTATGATCGCGGCATCGCGCGCAATGGTGAATCGGCCGACGCACCGCTCGGTGCCGACTATATCCACAGCGAACCGATCACGGTGAAGGCGGGACAGCGCAAAGTGTCCGTCGCCTTCGCGAAGTCGGCGGAAGGTCCATACGAAGATCTGATCAAGCCGCATGAATGGTCGCGCGCCTCGAGCGGCACCGGCGCCGCCGGCACCACCGAGCCGCCGCCGCTCATGGAAGTGTTCCTGACGGGTCCGTATCGCGTAACGGGCGTGTCCGATTCGCCGAGTCGCAAGCGCATCTTCACCTGCGCACCGACGGCTGCCGCACAGCAGCGTCTCTGCGCCGAACAGATCTTCACGCGCCTCGGCACACGCGCCTATCGTCGTCCGCTCACCGCAAAGGACAAGTCCAGCCTGATGAAGTTCTACGATCAGGGCGCGAAGACCGGCGGCGACGATGCCTTCGAATCAGGCGTGCGACTGGGCCTTCAGGCGATGTTGGCCAGCCCGTACTTTGTCTTCCGTTTCGAAAAGGAGCCCACGACCACGGCGGCGGGCACCGACTACAACATCGACGATCTCGAACTCGCCACGCGACTGTCGTTCTTCCTGTGGAGCACGATTCCCGACGATCGTTTGCTGGCGGCGGCGCGCGCGAAGACGCTACACACGCCAGCGGTGTTCCAGGCGCAGGTGAAACGGATGCTTGCCGATCCGCGTGCTGACGCGCTCTCCACGCGCTTCGCCGCGCAGTGGTTGCGGTTGCAGGATCTCGAGAAGGTGCACCCCGATGCGTTCCTGTTCCCCGACTTCGACCTCAAGCTCGCGCAGTCGATGCAGCGCGAAACCGAGCTGTTCTTCGAAGACGTGGTGCGCAACGACCGTAGCGTCCTCACCATGTTCACCGCCGAGTCGACGTTCGTGAACGAGCGGCTCGCACGTCACTACGGCATCCCCAACGTGACGGGTGAAGCGTTCCGCAAAGTGGCCTATGCCGACGATCAGCGTCGTGGTGTGCTCGGTCACGGCAGTGTGCTGGTGCAGACCTCGCTTGGCAATCGCACGTCGCCCGTGTTGCGTGGCAAGTGGGTGATGGAAGTGCTCCTTGGCACGCCGCCCCCCCCGCCGCCGCCCGGCGTGCCTGACCTCGAGCAGACGGCTGGATCGAAGGAAGGCAAGCAGCTCACTACGCGCGAACGGATGGAAGTGCACCGCGCGAATCCGACCTGTCGGTCGTGCCACAACTTCATGGATCCGATCGGACTCGCGCTCGACAACTTCGATGTGACCGGCAAGCTCCGGTACCGCGAGAACGGCGCACTACTGGATACGCGCGGGCAGCTGTACGACGGCACCGCGCTGACCACGCCGATCGATCTGAGCACTGCACTGCTGAAGCGGCCGGTGCCGCTGATGCGGAACTTCACCGAGAACCTGATGGCGTACGCCTTGGGTCGTCGTGTCGAAGACTACGACCAGACCACCGTGCGCACGATCACGCGTGATGCCGAACGCAACAAGTACAAGTTCTCCTCGTTCGTGATGGGTGTGGTGAACAGCAAGGCCTTCCACAGCAAGCGCGCCGAGCCGGTCTCGGCTGATGCGTCTCATAACTGATCCGACTACCTCCGGAGATTCACGCATGTCGTTCATGACGCAGAAAGCCCTCCCTCGCCGCACCTTCCTTCGGAACATGAGTGCCGTCATCGCGCTCCCGTATCTCGATGCGATGGAGCCGGCCGGCCGTTTCCTCGCCAAGGTCGGCGGCGCCGGCGCGCCGCTGACCGGTCATAAGCGCCTCGTCACCATTGAATCGGTGCACGGGGCGGCCGGCTCGAACACCTGGGGCGCCTCCAAGTATCTGTGGGCGCCGCAGGGTGTAGGTCGCGATTTCACGCTGAACCCGGAAGGCGCGCTCGCGCCGATGGACGCGTGGAAGCACAAGATGTCGATCATCAGCAATACCGACGTGCGCATGGCCGAAGCATTCGATGCGCCGGAAATCGGCGGTGACCACTTCCGCTCCAGCGCGGTGTTTCTCACCCAGTCGCATCCCAAGCAGACGCAGGGCTCCGATCTGTACGTCGGCACGTCGTTCGATCAGATCGTGGCGCGCAAGATTGGACAGGACACGCCGATTCCTTCGATGCAGCTGTGCATCGAGAATCTCGATCAGGCTGGCGGTTGCTATTACAACTACGCCTGCGCGTACACCGACACCATCAGCTGGGCCTCGCCGACCGAGCCACTGCCGATGATCCGCAACCCGCGCTCAGCGTTCGACCTGCTGTTCGGTGCCGGTTCGAGCAACGCCGACCGTTCGGCCCGTCGCAAGGACAACGGCAGCATTCTCGACTGGGTCGTCGGCGAGATGTCGTCCCTCAAGCGTGAACTCGGCGCCACCGATCGACGTCGTGTGGATCAGTATCTCGAGAACGTGCGCGAACTCGAGCGTCGCATCCAGAAGGTCGAAGCGAAGAACGCGAGCGGCGACGAGCGTCTGCTGCCGGAAGCGCCAGCCGGCGTGCCCGATTCGTTCGAAGAGCACATGAAGCTGATGTTCGACATCCAGGTGCTCGCGTTCCAGTCGGACATGACGCGCGTGTTCTCGTTCAAGACCGGTCGTGATGCGTCGAGCCGCACGTTCCCGGAGTCGGGCACCAACAAGGGCTTCCACCCGGCGTCGCACCACGGCGGACGCGAGTCGGCGATTCTCGAGTTCAATCAGATCAATCGCTATCACATGTCGATGCTGCCGTACTTCCTGCAGCGCCTCCAGGAGACGAAGGAAGGCGACGGCACGATGCTCGATAACACGACGATCATGTATGGCTCGCCGATGGCGGACGGCAACATCCACAACCATCGCCGCTGCCCGTTGCTGCTCATGGGCGGCGATACCACGTTCGTACCGGGCGGCACGCACCTGCGCGCGCCAGACGGGACGCCGATGGCTGACGTGATGCTCTCGCTGCTGCACAAGTACAACATCGACGTGCCGAGCTTCGGTGACAGCGTGTCGCCGTTCGCGCTCTACGCCTGAGACGAACCATGATTGATCGAAACGGAGTCCGGATCGGTGTGGCCGGTGCGCTCGTGTTGTTCTCGGGCGCGCTCTCACCGGTCGCGGCACAGGATACGAAGTCGGTGGTGCGTGTCGCGAACACCAAATCCGAGATGCGGCCCGAGGTGCGTGTGGCGCCGGCCATTGCGGAAGCGGCCATGCAGGGTGATCTCGCGAAGGTGCGTGCGTTACTCGCGCAGCAGAACGACGTGAATGTGGCGCAGGGCGATGGTATGACGGCGTTGCATTGGGCGGCCGATCGCGGTGATGTGGCGATGACCACGCTGCTGCTGCGTTCCGGTGCGAAGCTCACCGGAACCACGAAGAACGGTGGCTATACGCCGCTGCACGTGGCGGCGCGCGCCGGCCACGGAGCGGTGGTACAAGCGCTGCTGGCTGCCGGTGCCGACGTCAAGGCGCTCACGGCGACGGGCGCGACGGCGATGCACCTCGCGGCCGGGGCCGGTGATGCCGCGTCGGTGAAGGCGTTGCTGACGAAGAAGGCCGATCCGAACGCGCGCGAGTCGGCGTGGGGACAGACACCGCTCATGTTTGCGGCGGCCGAGAATCGTGGTGATGCGGCGCGTGCACTTCTGGCGGGCGGCGCGGATGCGTCGATTCGCTCGAAGATGGTTGATCTCACGGAAGAGTTGGCGCGACAGCAGGCCGCGGCGAAAAAGCGCAATGAAGTGCTCTTCTCGTATCTGCCGCAGAAGACGCGCGATTCAATTATCGACGCCTCAGCCAAGGCGGCGGAGAAGTTGATGGCCGATGCCGCCGCCGCCCGCAATCGTGCCGCCGCCGCGTCGGGCATGGCAACGCCCACTGCGGCAGCACCCGCGGCGAAAACTCCTGCCGTGGCGACTCCTGCGGTAGCGACTCCTGCGGTAGCGACTCCTGCGGTGGCAGCGACACCGGCCACGTCGGCAGCGGCTACCGCCGCCCCCGTCGTGGCCGCGGCTCCAGCGCCCAAAGCCGATCCGGCGCTCCGTGGTTACAAGATCGGTGTCACGGCTCCGCCAACGACCGATCTCACGCCGGCCCAGATCCAGCAAGCGATCGAAGCTGGTCGGGCGCTCTTCTCCAGTGGTCCGGTGTCAAAAACGACCGAATCCGCTGAGTTGTTCGAAGGGCAGGTCTCCGGTTACGAAGCAACGGTTGGCGGTATGGGTGGCATGACGGCGCTGCATCACGCGGCGCGTCAGGGCAACATCGACGCGGCGCTGGCCATTCTCGATGGCGGCGCGAAGATCGACGAGGTCATGACCAGCGACAGCACCACGGCGCTGCTGATGGCGGCGATCAACGGCCAATTCGATCTGGCGATGGAACTCGTGAAACGCGGCGCGAATGTGAAGATCGGTAGCAGTGCCGGCCTCACGCCGCTGTATGCCGCGCTGAACACCATGTGGGCGCCGCGCTCGCGCTATCCGCAGCCGCAGTCGGTGCAGACGCAGAAGGTCACGCACATCGAACTGATGGACGCGATGCTGAAGGCCGGTGCGGATCCCAACGTCCGCCTCAAAAAGAACCTGTGGTTCTTTGCCTTCAACAACTGCGGCAACGCCAATTGCGGACTCGAAGCGCTCGATGGTACGACGCCGTTCTGGCGCGCCGCGTACGCGGTGGACCTTGATGCCATGAAGCTGCTGAAGGATCGCGGTGCCATCGACACGCTACCGTCCGTTCGCCCGGTCGCGGCCAACCGCGCCAACCGTGCGCGCCTGGCCGGTGGTGCCGGTGGTCCGGGCGACGGTCCGGCGGCGTACGTGATGCCGCCCGACATCGACTCGGCATCGAAGGCCGTGGCTGCCGGCATCGGCATCTATCCGGTTCATGCCGCGGCGGGTGTCGGCTACGGCAACGGCTTCGCCGGTAACTCCCATCGCCATGCCGCCGACGGGTGGATGCCGGCCATGAAGTACCTCGTGGAAGTGCTACACGCCGACGTCAATCAGCGCGATGTGAACGGCTACACGCCCCTGCATCACGCGGCCGCGCGCGGCGATAACGAGATGATCAAGTATCTCGTGAGCAAGGGCGCCGACCCGAAGGCCGTGGCCCGCAACGGCATGACCACGGTCGACATGGCCAATGGACCGGTCCAGCGTCTCCGCCCGTTCCCCGAGACGATCCAGCTACTCGAGAAGATGGGCGCGAAGAACAGCCATCGTTGCGTCGCCTGCTGATGGCGCGCTACGGCTTCTTCTCGCCCGCGAGCAGAAGCCCGAGGTGGTCCTGCGACTGTTGCAGGCCACCTTCGCCATCAGCCCACCCGATCCGGCCGTCGGCATTGTTGTCCGCGCCCGCGATCAGCTGATCGCAGAGCGACACGAGCTGCGACACCAGCGCGACGGCGGCCTGAATCTGCTTGGCAATGGCGATGGCCTGATCACCGCGAGCCATCGCACTCCGCGCGGCGGTGGCCACATGTGTGGCGTGCATCTTCACATTCGCCGATGCCGTGGGCTCTTTGGCGGCCAGCTCGACATGCTGCGCAATGCCGCCGGCCGCGCGCTTCATGCCGAAGCCCTTGCCGGGACCACTTGGCGCCTGAGTGGGGTCAATCGCATGAATCACGTGACCCGCGTGCAGCTGCATCGCTTGAAGGTTGTCCGGCGTTCGCGCGGCAAAGGCGGCGTGCTGGGCAGCGATCTTTGCTTCCGCGAGCGCCATCGGTAGAAATCCCGATTTATCCGGCGTGTCCATGAAGCTCGACACCACGTGGCCCAAGTGTGTGCCCACGAGACCCGGCGGCAGCGACGACGCGGCCACGGCGCCCGGTGCCAACGGTGCAGCGGCGACGATGCCCGGCAGCGGTGCACCTGTCACCACCGAGAGGATGCTGTCGAACTGCGCGCGCAGTGTCGCATTGCTGCTGACTAAGTAGCGACGCTTCGAAAAGACGGAATCGGCCATTCCCTGCTTGGCGAGCGCCGCGGTGATCATCTCGCGCTTTTTTTGCTGCAGCTCGAGCTGCGCCTCTTTCGTCTTGTTCTTCTGCTGCGCTGCTGTGTTATCGCTCGAGTCGTGAATCGCGGAGACGATCAGGTGCGCCTCCACCAGCGCCCGCACTTCGGCAAGCGTGAGGGTGGGCGCAGACGCGGGAGCGCTCTGACCGGCGCTCTGTGCCGCGAGCGGCGCAGCAAGCGGTGCGGCCGAGACGAGGGCAGCCGAGAGAGACAGCGCCAGCACAGCAGACGGGCGGACAGGGAGGGCCATGGTGTCCGAAAGGTAGGAGTCGATCCGGGACGCGTCGTTCACGCGCCCTGCGACACTATACGCACTCAACCCGCACTCCGCTCTGGCGAAGTGACGATTTCGGCGGCATCGTCTCGCATCCTCCAGTGTACCACCCCCGAGTTCTCCCACCGTTCAACCGTACCGAGGCACCGTCATGACCCGAGGCATTCTCTCGCGCGCTGCACATCGCGCCCCACATCGCGCCGCCCTGCGCGTCTCGATCCTGGGAGCTGCGCTGGCCAGCGCCATGGCGTCCCTGGCGCTCAGCAGCAGCGCGAGTGCTCAGGGCGGTCCCCCGAACGAGGCCCAGCGAGATCCGCGCAACCGAGGCGGCGGCACGTGTACGGCCAACGCGTACAACTGCGTCGACGCGGTGAATCCGCTCCCCGCGCCGAACACGGTGTGGATGGAAGAGATGACGTGGATGGACGTGCGCGATGCCATGAAGGCCGGCAAGACAACGGCGATCATCGCCACTGGTGGCATGGAGCCGAACGGTCCGTGGCTGGTGACGGGCAAGCACAACTACGTGCTGCACGCGAACTGCGAAGCGATCGCGCGGAAGCTCGGCAACGCGCTGTGCGCACCGATCGTGAAGTTTGTCCCGGAGGGCAACATCGACCCTGCGAGCGGGCATATGGCGTCGCCTGGCACCATCAGCATGCGCGAGGAAACGTTTCGCATGCTGCTCACGGATCTTGTGCACAGCCTCAAGGCGCACGGTTTTACCAAGATCATCCTGATCGGTGACAGCGGCGGGAATCAGGCAGGACAACGTTGGGTCGCTGACTCGGTGACGAAGCTCTGGAACGGATCACCGATCGTGGCGCACATCCAGGAGTATTACGACTACGCCAGCGTGGCGAAGTACATGGAGCAGTTCGGCGTAAATCAGACGGTGGCGGAAGGACTGCACGACGATCCCGAAATCTCGCTCAACATGTTCATCGACGATCCGAAGTCGATTCGCTACGACGAACGCGCCAAGGCGAAGCTGCTGACGATCAACGGGGTATCGCTCGCCGACCGTAAGAAAGCGACCGCGTGGGCGAAGCAGATCGTTGCGTTCCGCGTAACGGTCACGACCGAGGCGATCGAGAAGGCCATCGCGAACAAGGGCACGCTGCCGGCCCCGCCGCGGCGCACGGGCGGGAGCTGATCGAAACCGGCTATCTTTCGCCTATGTCGATTCCTCGCTCTACCCGCTGGGGCACTCGCCCGGTCGCGGTGCTTGTCGTGCTCGCCCTGACCGGCCTCAGTCTCGCTGCCTGCGCGGGCGATCCCGCGCCGGTGCCGGAGCCACTCACAGGCGCGCCGATCGTTTCGGCGTTGCCGCCGCTCCCGCAGCTCCCGCCCGACCTGCGCCCGGTCGTGCCTCCCGACCTGGACCTCGCGTTCGGCGCCGATTCGGTGGGCGTGACCATTTCGGTGGAGCCGGGGGCGCGGGTGAATGCGCTGTTGCCGCCCGTCATTGAGGGAACCGACGGGCGTCGCTTCGTGCTGCGCGCGCCCACCGTTACGGAAGACAGCGCCTACTTCGTAGAACGTGCGTCGGTCATGATCGCGCGCTCCGCCCTGCCTATTCGCGGGAAACTGCGCACCAGCTTCTGCCGCAGCGATGAACGGCTCTGTCGCAGCGCCGAACGCGACGTCGTGCTCGAGAATCGGTAGCGCGCAAAGGCAGATCGAAAAAGCCAGAACACGGATGACACCAATGACACGAAAACAACACGGATAAGCAAAAAACGCTCCTTGCTTATCCGTGTTGTTACGGTGAGATCCGCCCAATCCGTGTTCTGGCTGTTGCAGTTGCGGTTGCGGTTGCCTTACCGGACCCGCGCCCGCTCCAGCTTGGTCGTGTTTCCCTCGCGCACCGCAAGAATTACCACACCACCCTGCGCGAAGCCGACAATGGTCCGGTTCTCGGGGATCTGTACGCGATCCTCGACGTCACCCTTGGCGTTGACCACGTCATATACCGCGCCGCCGGGCGTCGGCTTGGTGGGAATGGTACGAATCCAGATGTTGCCGTCGTCGTCGGCCTTCGCACTGGTGGCGAAGAAGGCCGGCTGGTAATCGGGCAACTCAGTGGGCGACACGTAGTTGATTTGCGGCGCCATGATCTGCGGTGCGCCACCACCACCCGGAGGACCGCCGCCGCCGCGCGACTCGAAGCGCATGACCACTTGCGGGGCTGCGCCACCGGCACCGCCTCCGGCGCCGCCACCCGTGCCGAGCACGGCACCGAACGCTGCGGCCATCGCATTGCCCTGTCCCGGATTCGCCGCCGCGGCGCGATCACGAATCGCCTTCACTGAATCGATGAGTGCGACCTTCTGTTCGTCGGAGAGGCGCTTCCAGTCAAACGCCATCTTGGGCGACGACCGATGCGTGCCATCGGGCGACATCCAATCCACGTGATAGTCCTTGCCGCGAATGAGCGCCACGTCGCCGCTGGAGGTCACGACCCAGTCATCGACCACCGGTAACGGATTCACTTCGATCGAAATGCTGATCTTGCCGTCGTCGCTGCGCGACATGTTGGTGTTGGTCTTGGGAATCTTGATGAACCCTACTGTGTCCACCGCGCGCGATTGCAGATGCACGCGCACGATGGCCATCGTGTCGGCTACCGACGGCATGGTCGGCGTGCCAGTGGGCCCCATCTGCATGCGAAACCCGGGCATGCCGCGGTACACGAGATAGCCGTTGCTGTAGTACGCGCCGGTACCGAGTCCACCGGCAGCGAGCATCATCGCATCCTGCGAGCGCGGCACCGACATCACCCGGCCGATCTTGCCCGTCGGGTCGATCACCAACATCGAGAGCGACGCGGCGTCCACGAACAGTGTGGAGTCCCCGCGGAATGCGATCAAGCTGCCGGAGCGCGGTCCGTACGCATTCGCCGTGCTGCTGGTGGAGTCGGCCACAATGCTGATCAACGTCAACGTCGAGTCCACGAGAAGCACGCGACGGCTCGTAGCATCGTTGATCAGCAGCCGGCCGCCGGGCAACGCGCGCACATTGTTCACCATGCCGAGTGTATCGGTGGTCGACGCGTGCACCGCACCGAGCTGACGGATCGGAGGCCGCGCCTGCGCACCGGCGGCCGGAGCCAGCGTCGCGATCATGGTCGGAAGCGCGAGGCGTCGCACGAAACTTGAAGTCATGACTGGAGTCGCTGTATGAGGAAAAAACTACCGTCGGATTTCGATCGTTTGCGCGCCGCCGCCCATACCGCCCGCCATGATCATCGCGCCGCCGGGAAGCATCATGCCGCCACCTCCGCCCGATGTCGCCGAACGAATCGATTTGAGATAGCGATCGTCGAGCGCGCTGGCGACAAACGGTGGCAGCTTTCGACGCTGGGCGTCGGTCAGCAGTCCCTTCACCGCCGGCACGTACTTGCGAAGAATATCGATGCTGGCTTCGCGCGCCGTCACGTACTGCTCGTAAATCGCATCGTGATCGTAACGCTCGGGGAGGTCGGCGAAACGCTTCGAGATCGGCGCCCATATGGAGTCGAGACGCACCGTGTAGCGACGGTTCATCGTCGCCAAGCTGTCTGCTTGATCCGACGATAGCTTGAGCGTGTCCTGGTCGCGCAAAATCGTGGCCAGCGGATTGGGAACACCACCGTTGCCAAACTGCGCCTTGATCATCGCCTCGGGCGCCTTCGCACCCTTCGTGCGACGGCCGCGATCGAGTGACTGCGTGAGCACCTGACGTTCACGCGTGGGGCCGATGTCATAGCGCAGTTGCGCTGTAATCGTGACGGGCGTGCGGAAGCTGTTGAACTGCGGGTTGGTGGCACCGAACCGCTGGTTCACTTCGTAGCTGTACCGCTTGGTGTTCGCGTTGAAGCCGCGCACGTACAGCAGCGACTGATCTAGGAACGGCTGCTGACCCCAGCCGCGCAGATTGTTCTCGCCGTGCAGGATCAGATCGGCCGCGCCGAGCGGATTGGTCACGTTGAACGACAAGTTGGCGCGCTGCGGCAACCGCAATTTGATGGGATTGAACGAGATCGACAGGTTCGCTGAGCTTACCCACGGACCCTGGCAGCTGTTACGCGCCGCCAGATTGCCGAGCTGCGACGCAAGACACGCACGTGCCACGCGTGACCCGTTGCTGAGCAGTGCCTGCATACCGGCCGCCGTCGCCGCATCGCTCGACGCCGGGTTGAACACGAAGGCGCGATCGTTGCCGAAGCCGTCGCCGTTTACATCGCCGCCAATCGTGGGCGTGAATGGCGTGCCTGAGCGGAACTGACCGAACCACCCCAGTCTAATGAAGTCGAAGGCGTTGTAGCTCAGGTTGTACGTGATCTGGTGACGTGAATCGAACGTCGAGCGCGACCAATTCACGGCCAGCGGATCGCCGGCGGTGCTGGTGAAGCCACGGAACTGCTCGCGGACATTCGAATACGTGTAGCTCATGCTCCAGCTGAAGTTTGTGCTGAAGTTGGTCGGCGAGAGTCGCACGCTACCCTGCGCGCTGCGCGAGTTGAGATCACTGCGCTGTTCGGTCACGCGCTGAAACGCCGTCGCCACGCGTCCGTCACCGGCGGCGATCGCACCAGTCAGCGGGACGATACTGGTGGGTAGCACATACACCGGTCGCCCATCTTCGTTGTCGAGGGCAAAGCGCTGTATACCCGCGAAGTTGCGATCGACAAAGCTCGACTGGCGCGTGTTCAACGAGTACGTGGCGTCGAAGCTGGCATTGAAGCGATTCCGGAGAATCGGTCCCGACCAGCTCAGGTTCGAGCGCAGGCTGCTGGGGGCGGCGTAATCCTTGGCAAACAGCGTCACGTTGGGCGCGCCGTTGGAGAACACGGTGCCGGTGCTGCCGTCGGCGCAGCGCGTGGGGATCATGGCCGGGTTGCCGTACGCGTTCCAATCAGGGATCGGCGTGGCGGGGCCCACGCACGCCAGCTGCTGAATCGCACTGGCCAGTCCGGTGTTGTCGATGGCCGACCCAATCAGTGTCGCCTGTGGTGTGTTCTGAAAGACGCCGATGCCACCACGCACCACCGCGCGCGGTCCGCGGAAGGCGCCATCGAACGCACCGATTTGCGGACCCGTGCCGTACTGCCACGAGAAGCCCACGCGCGGGCTTACAAACACGCCGTTGGGTACGAGATCGTTGCGAAGCCCAAGCAGTCGCTCCACCTCGGTGTTGCGCGCGGGGGCATCGAGATACTGGTTGGCATCGACGCGCACGCCGTATTGAAACTGCAGACGATTGGTGCGGCGGAATGAATCACCGAGCGAGATCGCGCCCACCATCATGCTGGAATTGCGCTCGCGCGGGGATAGCGTGCGCGTGAACGAAATGGGAATACCAGATTGCAGGTCGGCCAGCGAGTTGTACGCAAAGGTGCCCAGCCGGTTCACCGTCTGGTCCTGCGACGAGCCGTCGCGGCGTACTTCCGTGGCGAGCTTGAGTCGATGCTTGTTGTTGGCGCTGAACCACGACAGCGTGTTCATCGCCGACACACTGTTCGAGTTCTGCGACGTGCCAAGAAATTGATTGCCACCGAACGCCAGACTTTGCACACCGTTCGTACCGTCGGCAAAGTTCGAGTTCACCCGCACCCGTCCGCCGGGCAGATCCATGTACGGCGTCCCGTCGTTCTTCGAGGCGCTCACGCCGCCCGACGTCTCGGTGAGAATACCGATGCCGCGCAGCATGAAATAGCCGCTGTGTCGTCCCTGTAGCCCGCCACCCAGCGAGGTGCGCTCGCCACTGGTGGTCGGTAGCCCCGTGGTCAGCGGCGATGCGGGATTCTGGTTGTTCCAGTTGCCGTTGAACGTGAGGTTATATGCTGATCCGCTGGTGCTCGACGGCGGTGTGAAATCGACCGCGCCGAACACGGAGCCCTGATCGCCGAGACGGCTGGATGGCAGCCCACTGTATCCGATCGGTACACGCGCATTCTGCAGAATACCGACGAGACGCTGTACGGAATCGGTGGCCACACCCGACGCTTGCAATCCGGTGCTTGAGGTGTTCAGCAGCGTCTGCAAGTCGTTGCTGCGACGCCCGAGCTGAAACGACACATTGTAAAACGCCTTGTCAAAAATGAGCGGGCCAGACACCGAGCCGCCGAGTGAGCCGTTGGTGTACTCTTGCCCATTCGCGCGCGCGGCCGCATCGGCCCACTGTAACGCGGGCGCGTCACCCACGAAGCTCAGTTCTCGGCCGATGAAATTCGTCCCCGACCGCGTGCGCAGGCTAAACTGGCCGCCGGAGAATCCGCCACGCGAGACATCGTACGGTGACGTGATCAGCGAGCTCAACACACTCGCGTCGCGCGGCAGTCCCGCGCCACCGAACATCATGCCATTGAGTGTCGTATTGTTCTGATCGGCGCCCAGTCCGAGCACCGAGAAGCCGTTCGCGCCGCCGTCTTGGCCCGGTACGAGCTGCACACCGGGCAGCGTCGCCGCCATGGCGGCCAGATCACCCATCTGGTCGGGCGGCAGCGCGTTGTTGTTGGCAATGACGCGCTCCGTGCCACCCACGTCCTGCTGCACGTCGTTGCGCGACACCTTGTCGCGGGCGGCGGTCACTTTCACCGCGTCGAGCACGGCGCCGACTTTCGACAGCTTGGCGTCGGCGATCAGAATGTCTTCGTCAGCGCCGCGTTTCACTTCGAAGCGCTTCACGCCGTAGCCGAGCGCCGTCACCGTAACCATGTAGTCGCCGTCGCCACCCGGGAACGTCACCGTAAAGCGGCCGGCGCGATCGGTGCGCGCGGTGCGATTGACGTTGCCGGAGATCGAAGTGACGACCACGGCCACATTGTCGAGTGGTTCATTCTCGGAACCGGTGATCCGGCCACGGATCACGTCAACCAGTTGGGCGGCGGCAGATCGCGGAGCAACGGACAGGCCCGTAAGAAGCAGGGCTGCCACGAACACAAAACGACGGAGCACGTCGGGGAGGATCGGGGGGAACGAGCAGGACCAGTCCTATAGCTACGGACCGCATCGCATATGCGTTTCGACACAGTTCCCGAACGAATCGTTTCCTCTGCGATCTCTGCGCCCTCTGCCTCTCTGCGTGGTCGGTTCCCAGGCCAACCGCCGCGAACAGATGACGCGGAGGCGCAGAGAGCGCAGAGCACGCAGAGACCGGTGCTAGAACTCCCCGATAAACCCCACCTCGGGATGTAGTTCGTAGCCGAACCGTTCCTTGACCGCTGCCTGCGCGTGCGCCACTAGTGCCCTCACGTCGGCCGCGGTGGCGTGGCCGAGATTTACCAGGATATTGGCGTGGATATGCGAGATCTGGGCGTCGCCAACGCGGAACCCCTTGAGGCCGCACTGGTCGATCAGACGACCGGCGCCCACGCCTTCGATCTTTTTGAAGATCGAACCGGCACTGGGGTGCACCTGCAGCCACGGGTGTCGTGAGCCGCGCCAGGAGAGGTTTTCCTGCAGGATCTGGTGCAGGCGGGCTGGATTGGCCTTCGTGAGCTGAAAGGTCGCGCTCAGCACCACGTCTCGGCGGTGGTGAAACACCGTGTCGTCGTAGCCGAACTTGATATAGTCAGCGCGGACCACGCGGCGATCGCCCTCCTCGGTCAGGATCTCGCAGCTCTCGAACACTTCGGCGATGAACATCGTGCGCTCGCGCTCGGGGGCCGGCGAGAGAAAATGCAGGTTCTGCCAGAGCGCCCCGCCTACGGTGCTCGGGATGCCGATGTAGTGCTCGAGCCCCGACCAGCCAGCGCGCACGGTGTCGAGCACCAAGTCCTGCACCACGGCACCACTTTCCGTCCACAGCGTCCCGTTGGGGGAGATCGTGTGTGCGCCGGCAGCGTTCCGGATCACGAGGCCGCGAATACCGCGATCGCCGATGAGCACATTCGCGCCCAATCCCAACACGAGCCACGGAATCCCTGCCTGCGTCGCGGCGGTAATCGCCGAAGCCAGTTCATCGGCGGTCTGCGCTTCGAACAGCACGTCGGCCGGCCCGCCGATACGAAAGGTCGTGAACGGTGCGAGTGGTGCGTTGAGCTGTAGGCGGTGGCGATCCAGCGGCAATCCGGAAGCGGATGCCGTCACGAGCGCGTCGGCGATCTGGGCGGGAGTCATGCCGAAAGATTCCCCGCAGCGGGTCCGTACGCCATCGTTCGGGTGATACCGCTCGCCTTCCGGGACCACGGCCACGTGCCGCGGGGTACGGAACCGTTCGATTCGGCGAGTCCCTCCCTTTTCTCATGTCGCATGCCCGCACCCTTCGGCGCCCGGCCTCACCTCCGGCACCTCCTCACGGCCGCCCTGCTCGCGGTGGCCATTCCCGCGGCCACGCCGCAGCGGCTGCCGGCGCAGTCCCGCGCTGAGCTGGCCAAGGTGCTGCGCCGCAAGGTGCTCACGAACGGCATGGAAGTGATCGTCGTGGAGAATCACGGCGTGCCGATCGCGACGCTCGAGATCGACGTGCGGAATGGCGCCTTTACGCAGAGTCCCGAGTATGCCGGCTTGGCGCACATGTATGAACACATGTTCTTCAAGGCCAACAAGGATCTGCCCGACGCTGAGGCCTTCAACGATCGCGCCGCTGAACTGGGCGCGGTGTTTAACGGCACCACGCAGGAAGAGCGCGTGAATTATTTCCTCACGTTGCCCGCTGATTCGCTCGCCGGTGGACTACGCTTTCTGGCCAGCGCGCTCATCAATCCGAGCTTTCGCGACGACGAGCTGAAGCGCGAGAAGGAAGTCGTGCTCGGTGAATACGATCGCAACGAAGCACAGCC
>JBBQAK010000029.1:0-16374 GCA_038316215.1 Gemmatimonadales bacterium
GACTCCGCGAGCCCGCGCACCGCGTCCTGCGTGGACGTGAACTGTCGGGCGAAGGCGAGTACGGTCAGCACGACCACACCGATGGCGAGGCCAAGAAGCGGCTGTGTGCCTCCAGTGTGTGGTGTGTCCGAGATGGCGAGCTTGAGCAACAGGGCGAAGCCTGGCAGCACGGCGACGAACGGGATGACACTCGCCGTAAGCTGATCGCGTTCACTGCGCGCGCGAACCTGTCGATGCATCACCGTCGCGATACTGACCCACGCGGCCACCGCGATCAGGGCGAAACTGACCGGCGCCGCGATCCGGACGATATCGACCGTGGTGATGCCCTGTGTCAGCTGCACGATGGCCAGCACGTGCATGACGAACTGCATGAGCAATGCACTGGCCATCACCACGAGCACATTGGCGCGATGCTGCAGTACGGTGCGCCGCCACAACACCGACGCTACCAGAATCACGATGAGTTCGAGTGTCGCGTGCGCGTGCAGCATCGCGAACGGGCGAATCGCGATGCCGCTGCCATCGACTGTCCAAAGGCCGTACCACGTGACGAGCACGCCGGCCACGCCAACCGTACTGATGTCGAGCGCCAGCTTCGCGCGATCCACGGCCGTGCGTGGCGCGCTCGGCAGGAACAGGAACGCGAGCAGGAGCACCACCTCGGCCACGACCGGCGTCATCATCACCGCGAGGTCGGCGGTCGCCGGCGAAACGGGACGTACCACGAAGTCGATGGCGATGCGGGCGACCGGGAAGATCGACAGGGCACCCGCCACCGCCTTCCAGAACCGGCGCGTACCGCGGTCGAAGGCAAGCTCGCCGCCGGCACGCCAAGCAAAAGCAATCGCTACGAGCGCGACGACCTGGGGGACGAAACTGCGAGTCCAGCTGCCGGGACCGACGCCGGGCGCGCCAAGCGCCAACCACGTGGTCACCAGGGCGGTGTACGCAATCAGCGCCACCAGAATCGGGCGGTCCCAGAATGCCCCGAACACCGGACCACCAATCACCGGGATGCTATCGAGCGAGCGCCGGAGATTAGTGGTCAGGTAACTGCCCGATCGACGCGAACCAGCGTCGGCGGGTGAGGGCATGGCACGAGGGGTCGGGGTGAGTCGAGGGGTTCCCTGAGCGGGGACGCCCTGGCGCCCGAACCGTCACGCCGCTGGTAGAGTCACCGAGG
The DNA here is from genome assembly GCA_038316215.1 of Gemmatimonadales bacterium. Classification (GTDB taxonomy): domain Bacteria; phylum Gemmatimonadota; class Gemmatimonadetes; order Gemmatimonadales; family Gemmatimonadaceae; genus Gemmatimonas. Next base: position 1,187 of record JBBQAK010000029.1, read on the forward strand.
CATCGGGAGGTACAGGCCGTGGGGACCGTGGACCCGGCTTGCGCAAAATGAATCGCAGCGCGAACAGGACCACGAACACCGCTGAGTAGAGGATCGGCTCCTCGAGATCCTTCTTGACTGCCCAGAGGTAATGCACACAGCCGGCGATGGCCGACACGTACACCAATCGGTGGAGCTGATTCCACCGTTTCCCGCCCAGCCGCTTGATCGACCACTTGCTGGAGGTGAGCGCCAAGGGGATCATCAGCACGAACGCCAACATCCCGACCGTGATATACAGGTGCTTGAGGATGTCCTTGACGATCTCTGGCCAGTCGAAGAACTGGTCGAGCACGATGTAGACGCTCAGATGCCCCATCGCCCAAAAAAACGCGGCGAGTCCGAGAAACCGACGCTGCGCAACCATCCAGCCCCAGCCGGTCAGCCGCATGAGCGGGGTCACTGCCAACGAAGCCGCGAGCAGGCGAAGGGTCCACTCGCCCGATGCGTGCTCGAGCGCTTCAATTGGTTCGGCACCTAACTGATCTAGCAGCAACTGCGCCACCAAGACAACGGCCGGCACGATCACCAGAAGCCATAGCGCAGGACGGATCAGGCGACGAATCGGCGATTCGGCGCGCGCCAGCATCGACCGCATGTCAGGGCTCAGTAGTACTTCCGCAGATCCATGCCGCTGTAGAGCGACGCGACCTGGCTGGCATAGCCGTTGAACGGCAGCGTCGGAATCTTCAGGAACTGTCCGATCCGACGCTCCTTGGCCTGGCTCCAGCGCGGGTGGTCGACGAGCGGATTCACGTTGGCGTAGAAGCCGTATTCGCTCGGATTGGCGTCATTCCAGGTCGTGTTCGGCATCTTGTCCGTGAACCGGATCTTCACGATCGCCTTGATGCCCTTGAAGCCGTACTTCCACGGCACCACGAGCTTGAGCGGCGCTCCGTTCTGGTTCGGCAGTGCCTTGCCATACATGCCCGTGGCCAGCAGCGCCAACGGATTGTTGGCCTCGTCGAGGCGCAGCGCCTCCTTGTACGGCCACGGCAGCACCGCGCGGGCCTGCCCCGGCATGCGACGCGGATCGTACAGCGTGGTGAATTCCACGAACTTGGCACTCGGGAGCGGCTCGCAGCGGGCCACGACATCCTTCAGCTGCACGCCCTGCCACGGGATGACCATCGACCAGGCTTCCACGCAGCGATGGCGATAGATCCGATCCTGCACCGGCAGCTTGCCCACCAGCTCGTCGAACGAGTACGGACGCGACTTCTTGACCAGCCCCTCGACGTTCACGGTCCACGGCATTGGTCGGAAATCCTTCGCCTGCTCCTTCGGATCCTCCTTCCCGGTGCCGAACTCGTAATAATTGTTGTAGCTGGTCGCATCGTCCTCGGACGTCAGCTTCTCGTCCTGCATCCCGGCAGCACCGCGATCGAAACCCATCGCCTGCAGCGCCGACGGCGCGATCAGTCCGCCCAGCGCCAGCGCTCCGGCGGTGCCCACGAAGGCACGGCGGTTCTGGTACACGGTCTCCGGCGTGATGTCGGAAGACGGGATGTCGTCGGGGCGGCGAATCAGCATGGGCGTCGAGGTCGGGGTCAAGGATACATACATTCTATCAGCGAACACGCTGTTCGGTTCCCGAAACCCGTTTCCCGATTTCGTCCCTATGCGATATACGACGCTCGGCTCTACCGGGATCTCCGTGTCCCGCCTTTGCCTCGGCTGCATGAGCTACGGCACCCCCGACTGGCGCCCCTGGGTGCTGAGCGAAGCGGACGCCCGCCCGTTCTTCCGCCGCGCGATCGAGGCCGGCATCAACTTCTTCGACACCGCCGATATGTACGCCCTCGGCATGAGCGAAGAGGTCACGGGACGCGCCCTGCGCGAGTACGGCCGCATGGAGGAGATCGTGCTGGCCAGCAAGGTGTACTGGCCGATGGCAGCCGGACCGAACATGCGTGGCCTCTCGCGCAAGCACATCGTGCAGGCTTGCGAAGCCAGTTTGAAGCGGCTCGGCGTAGACACGATCGACTTGTATCAGATCCATCGCTTCGATGCGAACACGCCAATCGAAGAAACACTCGCCGCCCTCGACCATCTCGTCCAGTCGGGCAAAGTGCGCTACATCGGCGCGAGTTCCGGTTGGGCGTGGCAGTTCGCGCGCGCACTCGGCACGTCGGACCTCAAGGGCTGGTCGCGCTTCGTGAGCATGCAGAACCACTACAACCTCCTCTACCGCGAAGAGGAACGCGAGATGATTCCGCTGTGCGCGTCGGAAAAGATCGCGGTACTCCCGTGGTCGCCGCTCGCCCGCGGACTGCTGGCCGGCTCACGCACTGCCCTCGACGATCGCACCTCTACTACACGCGCCGCACATGATGCGTACGCCGTGGGACTGTACGAGGGCGAGAAAGACTGGGAGATCGTCGATGCCACCCGCGCGATCGCGACCGAGCGTGGCGTGCCGATGGCGCAGATCGCCCTCGCGTGGCTGTTGTCGAAACCCGCCGTCACGGCCCCGATCATCGGCGCCACCAAGATGTATCAGCTTGAGGAAGCCCTTGGCGCCGTCGACATTGTTCTGTCAGCCGATGAGATCACGCGCCTTGAGGCATCGTATCGTCCGCACGCGGTCAAGGGTCACGAGTAAACTCAATCCAGCGTTTTCGAAAACCTCCGGACGGACACGACCAGCAGCACGATCGCCGACACCGACAGCACACCGAGTTGTGTCCACAGGTCGCGCATACCGACGCCTTTCAGCAGGATGCCGCGTAGGATGTCGAGGAACCACGTGAGTGGCAGCGCGGCGCCGACCCACTGCGCGGGCTCCGGCATCGCGGCGCGCGGGAAGATGTAGCCCGATAGCAGGATGTTGGGCAGCATGAAAAAGAAGCTCAGCTGCATAGCCTGCACCTGACTGCGCGCCACGGTCGAGATGAGCAGTCCGACGCCGAGGCTGGCTACGATGAACACCAGCGCCAGTGTGTACAGCAGAACGAGACTCCCCATGATTGGGATATCGAAAAACACGACGCCCAAGGCGAGAATCACCGACATCTGTACGTAGCCCACCAACACGAATGGTATGAGCTTGCCGAGCATCAGACTCGTGCGGCTGATCGGCGTGACAATAAGTTGTTCGAGCGTACCGCGTTCGCGCTCCTTCACGATGGCGGTGCTGGTGATCAACGTCATGGTGATGGTCAGCAGAATGCCGACAATACCTGGCACGATGAACGTCGCGCTCTTCTGCGCCGGATTGTACCACGGGCGCACGCGGATCTCGACTGGCGGACGGATTTTGTACTGCGACGCCAGCAGCTGCGCACCGCGCGCCTGCGCGGCGAGCTGCGCGCCGGCAATCGCGGCGCCTGAGCTCTGTGGGTCAGCCGCATCGATCAGCATCTGCGCCACGCCCGTGTGACCACCGCGGATATTGCGTTGATACTCCGGTGGGATCACCAGCGCCACGCGCGCGGCACCGCGTTCGATCCATCGTTTGGCCGACGCGCGGTCGGGGAGCGACGCCACGAACGTGAAGTTGTCGGTGTTCGCGAGCACTTGAATGAGGGCGCGGCTTTCACTGCTCCGTGATTCGTCGACGACAACCGTCGGCAAGCGACGCACGTCGGTCTGAATTGCGTACCCGAAGAGCAGCAACTGAATAGCCGGCAGCCCCGTCATCATGGCAAAGGTGAGGCGATCCCGCCGGAGCTGCAGAAACTCCTTCCAGAGCATTGGCCACACCGTCCATCGTCGCACCCGCTCGTACAGCGCGTTCATCGTCGCCCTTTCGCCGCGGTAACGGCCGCAGCAGCGTCATCCGCTTCATCACGCTTCTGCAGCATCACGAAGACATCTTCGACGGTTTCGGCGTTGAACTGCTTCACGATCTCGGCCGGCGTCCCGAGTCCGATCAGATGCCCGCGCGAGAGAAACGCGAGTCGCTGACAGCGCTCGGCCTCGTCCATGTAATGCGTGGTCACCAGAATCGTCGTGCCTTCGCGCGCGAGCTGATAGATCGTTTCCCAGAACGTACGACGGGCCGCCGGATCGACACCGGCCGTCGGCTCATCGAGAAACACCAGATCCGGGTGATGCGCCGTCGCGCACGCGAGCGCGAGACGCTGCTTCCATCCGCCACTGAGGGTGCCAGCGCGCTGATTGAGTCGCGAGCCGAGCCCGAGCGATTCCACATGCTCGGCCAGTCGGTGTTCGCGATCGTGACCAACCAAGCCATACACCGACGAGTAGAAGCGTAGATTCTCCGCCACGGTGAGTTCGTCGTACAGTCCATAGCGCTGCGACATGTATCCGATGCGACGGCGGACGCCTTCGGTATTCGTCTCGACATCGAGACCGGCGACTTCCGCGGTGCCACTGGTTGGCACCACGAGTCCGCAGAGCATACGAATCGTGGTCGTCTTTCCCGATCCGTTCGGGCCGAGCATGCCGAACACTTCACCGCGTGCGATGTCGAGATCGAGCCCTGCCACCGCGACCAGGTCGCCATACTCCTTGCGCAAGGCACGTGTACGCACCACAGCGCCCGGCATGACGCTCACGATCGCGTCGGCGACGTCACTCACGGAGCGGTGCGCGGCAGCCGTACCGAAATCGGCATGCCAGCACGCAATCGCTGTGTCGTGTCGGTAAACTCCACTTTCACGCCGAACAACAAGTCGGCGCGCTCCTTGTCGGTCAGCGCGACGCGTGGCGTAAACTCGGCGCGCGTCGCGATGGCCGATATGCGTCCACGGAACACCGTGGTGTCGCCGTCGAGCTGTGCCGACAGGGAGTCACCGGGGTGCAGCGTGGGCAGCACGAATTGCGACACGTAGATGCGCGCCCAGGGTCGCGAGGGCTGCGCCACGGTGATAGCGCTCTGCCCGGCCCCGAGCACTTCGCCCGGCTCGACGTTGCGACTCGAGATAACGCCGTTCACTGGCGACAGGAGCACCATGTCGTTGGCAGTGGCCCGCACGCCCGCGGCAGCCGCTTCGGCACTTCGCGCATCGGCGGCGGCGGCCACGCGTCGTTCTACACGAGCCCCGTCACGCACCAACCGCAGCGTCGCGCTCGCCGCGTCACGCCGCGCGCTCGCCGTTCGGGCCGCAGCGCGGACGGCATCGAGCTGCGCGCGACTCACATCTCCTTTGACCGCTAACGGCTCCAGACGCGCCAGGTCGGCCGCAGTGCGTTCCGCGTCGGCTTCGGCCGAACGCAACTCCGCCTCGGCCCGATTGATCTCAGCTGGACGGGCACCGCTCGTGAGCTCGCGCGAGGCCTCAAGCGCCGCCGCGGCTCGGGCTTCGGCCTGCGCGGTGGCGCTGGCCATGGTCGGCGTCGTGAAAATCACCAACGTATCGCCCGCCTTTACCTCATTGCCTTCCTGTACCAGCACGCGGAGCGCTCGCGACGGCTGCAAGGGCCCGACGTCGATCTCGACCATTTCCAGCGTCCCGACAGCCATCACCGGCGTCTCGGCGCTCCGGCACGACACGCCAAGCATGATGGGCAGCAAGCACGGCAGGAGCAGGCGTGCCGGCGATCGCAGGCGAATGGTCACAACGTCTCAGAATGCGAGGAGGAACTAGCGAACCAGCTCGTGGCCCCATTTCAAGCTTAGGACACACGGAGATCGCGTCAATATGGCGAAACTGGTTGCCGTGCTCGGAAGGGGACGTCACATTCGCGACCGTAACCGTCGCGCTCGTCCCGCTTCTCATCCCTGAGGTCCCGAATGCGCTACCACTCAGCGCTCGCCAGCGCCGTCCTATTGATCTCGTCACTACTCGCGCCCCCGCTCGCCGCGCAAACGGCGAAGCACCCGCTCGACGGCTTGTCACCGCGTGAGCACTGGGCCGTGTATGACGTGCTGCAGGCATCCGGGAAGCTCGACTCGACCTTTCACCTGCTGTACGTGGGGCTCCGCGAACCGGACAAAAGCCAAGTGTTGGCATGGAAGCCCGGGCAGCCGATCACCCGACGGGCACTCGTCCACCTGACCCAAGGGAAGTCCGGATACGAGGCGATCGTCGATATCACCGGTAAACAGGTCGTCTCGTGGACGGCGGTTCCGGCGCGCCAGTACATGACCAGCTTCGCCGAGTTCGGTGACGCGGAGAAAGTGGCGTTGAAGGATTCGCGCGTGCGGGATGCGCTCAAGAAGCGCGGTGTCACTGACTTCACGCATATCAGCTGCGGTCCGGCGAACAACGGGTACTTCGACCTGCCCGAGGAGCGCGACCGGCGCGTGCTGCACGTGACCTGCAGCGACGAGCGCGGGCGGGTATCCGGATACGCGGACGACTTCGGCGGCCTCGTGGTGGTGGTCGATCTCACCAATGACAAGGTGCTGCGCGTCGTCGACGGTGGCGTGGTCCCGCGGAGCGGCCCCAACGCCGATCACGACCCCGAAGCCATCGGACCCACCCGCGCTGCGGTCAACCCCGTCGAGATGGTGCAACCGCGTGGCCCGTCGTACACGCTCGATGGACACGAGGTAAGCTGGCAGAACTGGAAATTTCACTTCCGCGTGGACGGGCGCCGCGGGCTCGTCGTGTCGCGCGTGCGCTACGTCGATGCCGGCAAGGAGCGCGACGTGATGTACCAGGGCTCGTTGTCTGAACTCTTCGTGCCGTACATGGACCCGAACGACCCGTGGAATTATCAGGGATACTTCGACCTTGGCACGTATCCGGCCGTCTTCGGCGGTATTGCGAGTTCGCTGGAGCCCGGCGTGGAATGCCCGACCTATGCCACGTATTTCAGCAACGTCGTGACCACCGACAAGGGACGCCCGCGCGAGCGTTACCGGACGAGCTGCCTGTTCGAGCGCAGCAGCGGTGATGTGGCTTGGCGGCACACGCGCGACGGCGGCGCGACGAACGAGGCGCGCACACGGACGGACCTCGTCCTGCGCATGTACATGAACGCCGGCAACTACGACTACCTGTTCGACTGGGTCTTCCAGCAGGATGGCGCGATCACCGTCAACGTTGGCGCGACCGGGCTCGATCAGGTGAAAGCCGCCTCGGGCACGGCGAAGGACAACGACTTCGGTCGCATGATTGCGAGCAAGCTGATCGGCGTGAATCACAGCCACTTCTTCAATTTCCGTCTCGATCTGGATGTCGATGGACCGTCGAACACGCTCATGGTGGATCGACTGGAAACGAAGACGCTCCCGGCCGACAATCCGCGCCGCAGCATCTGGACCGTGAACACGCTGTCCGCACAGACGGAAAAGGACGGCCTGCGCATGTCTCCGATGAATGCCCCGGAGATCTGGCGCATCGCGAATCCGGCCGTGAACAATCCGTTCGGCTATCCGGTCGCGTACGAGATCGAAGGGCACGGGGCGATGTCGCTGATGACGCCGGACGATTACATGCGGAAGCGGGCCGGCTTCGTCGATCACACCCTCTGGGTCACGCCGTATTCCCCCACGGAACTCTTCGCCAGCGGCGATTACCCGACGAACAGCGTGGCGGGCGACGGCCTGTCCAAGTGGACCGCCGCCAATCGACCGATCGCCAATACGGACGTGGTCGCGTGGCTCACGCTGGGCTTCCACCATGTACCGCGCCCGGAAGATTGGCCAGTTATGCCGGTGGCGTGGCATAGCTTCGCCATCCGTCCGGTCGGATTCTTTGGCCGCAGTCCAGCCATCGATCTGCCGAAGCTTCGCTGAGGGCGGTCGAGCGGAGGTCGCCGACGGGTTGACCCGGGGGAGCGGCGGGCTTTCACTTCGAGCATGTCTGACGTGCATGCCGAAAACGAAGCCGCCCTTCCCCGCTCGCTCGCTCGTACCCTCGGGCAGTTCCGCGTGCTGGAGCGGGAAGACAAGATGCAGGCGCTGTTGGGATGGTCGAAAAAGCTCGAGCCGCTTCCGGAGCGGTTCGCGACGCTCGACCGGACGGCGTTTACCGTGCCCGAATGCCAGACCCGGGTTGATATCTTTCCCGAACGGCAGGACGACGGCACGATCCATTTTTACGCCGACGTCAATGCCCGGCAGTCTCCGACAGTGGCCGCGGTTCTCGCGATCACCTTCGCGGCCGTCAACGATCAGCTACCGGCGGTGACGCTGGCGCTTCCGTCCGATTTCGTGCGACTGCTGATGCAGGACATCGGGCTCGGCGCGCGCGAATCCGGCCTGTCCGCCATGATCGCCCGTCTCAAACGCTTTGCTGCGACGGCGACCGTCTAGGACGTCCCGCCTGCTCCGCACTCCATACTCCGTACTCCATAACTGTGTTTATGCCCATCACCGTCCGTAAGAACGGTTCGCTCGGAATTTCCGCCGACGGCGCCGTAGAGATTGTGTGCGTCACCCCCGCCCGCTGAGCGCGGGCATGCGGTTCGCGCGAACGCTGCAGAACTGGTGGGCTTGGACGGCGACGGGGCTCGCGGTCATTCTCGGGACGCCAATCGTCGCCCTGATTTATGTGTGCACGGCCCCGTTCGATCCCGGTCGCTATGCCGCCGGTCGCGCCTTCCGGCTGGTGGGCGTTACAGCGCTCCGACTCAATAGCCTGTGGCGCTTCCACACCCGGGGCTCACTCGCCGATGCGCGGCGGCCGTACGTGGTCGTGGCCAATCACGAGTCGTACGCCGATGTGTTCCTGCTCAGCTGCTTCCCGTGGGAAATGAAGTGGCTGAGCAAAGACACGATGTTCAAGATTCCGCTGATGGGCTGGATGATGCAGATGGCCGGCGACATCAAACTGGTGCGCGGCAACCGCGACTCCGCCGCCGATGCGATTCTGCAGTGTCGCGATCGACTGGCCAAGAAGGTGTCGGTCATGATCTTCCCCGAAGGCACGCGCTCGCGAACCTGGGAGATGCTGCCGTTCAAAGACGGAGCGTTCCGCCTCGCGATCGAATCGGGCGCCCCCATTCTGCCCATCGCGGTCGTGGGAACTCGCTATGCGATGGCGAAGGGCACGTTTCGTTTCCAGCAAGCGCACGCCATCGCGCAACTGCTCGAACCGATCGCAACCACCGGCATGACGCTCGCGGACGTTGGCACACTCAAGCAGCTCACGCGTGAGCGCATCGAAGCGGGGCGCCGACTGCTCGCTGCCGAGTTGGGCGTGCGTGTAGGCGACGACCCGGCCGCGGCGACCGCGGCCTGATGTCACCATGACGACCGGGGCGCCGACCACTGAGCTCGAGCTCGACGCCCTGCTGTCGGCGCCCGACGAGCACACCATCAGGGCGTTGTCGTCGCTGTCGGGCGACGTGCTCATCCTCGGCGCCGGCGGCAAAATGGGCCCTACCGTGGCCCGTATGGCTCGCCGTGCCATCGCCGATGGCTCACGTCGCGTGATCGCCGTGTCGCGCTTTACCGACGAGGCGGCCGCCAGCGCGCTGAATGCGCATGGTGTGGCAACGATTCGCGCCGACCTCGCCGATCCGGCGGCGGTGGCGGCGCTTCCTGACGCGCCGAACGTGCTGTGGATGGCCGGCCAGAAGTTCGGCTCCACCGGCGATCCGGTGGGCACCTGGACACAGAACGTCGTGGCGTCCGCGCTCGCGGCGCAGCGCTACGCCGGTTCGCGTATCGTGTGTTTCTCGACAGGCAATGTGTACGGACGACAGGCCGTCGCCGGTGGCGGTGCCGGCGAGTCTGACGCGCTCGTACCGGACGGCGAATACGCCGCATCGTGCATTGGGCGAGAGCGCGTGTTCGAATCGATCGCGCGGCGCACGCACACACCGCTGTTGTTGTATCGGCTGTTCTACGCCTGCGATCTGCGCTACGGCGTCGTCACCGACATCGCCCACAAGGTGCTGCACGGCGTGCCCATTTCGCTCGACACGGCGTTTGTGAATGTGATCTGGCAGGGCGATGCGAACCGGCTGGCGTTGCGCGCGCTGTCACTGGCCACGGTACCGGCCGCAGTACCCGCCGTAGTGCAGGCCGCCGAGGTGTCCGTCGCGATGAACGTCACCGGGCCGATCGTCGCGGTGCGCGACATCGCCGAACGCGTCGGTGCCATCGCTGGCGTATCTCCCGTGTTTTCGGGAACGCCACGGGACGACGCATTGATCGCCAATACGGATCGGCTCATGGAGCGACTGCCGTACACGGCGCTGCCGCTCGACACGTTATGCGCGTGGGCGGTACGCTGGATTCGCGGCGATGGTCGCTTACTGAACAAGCCCACGAAGTTCGAGGTGCGCGATGGTCGATACTGAGCACCGGTTAGGCGACGCCTTCGATATCCGACGCCACCTCCACATCGGTCAGGTCATTCCGGCGCATCCCTTGGCGCTGTTGCCCACACGTGCGATAGACGAGCGGCATCAGCGCGCGCTGACGCGCTACTACGTGGCGTCGGGAGCCGGCGGGATGGCGGTCGGTGTGCACACGACCGGATTCCCGATTCACGACGCCAACATCGGATTGTATCGACCGGTGCTGGAGCTGGCCGCCGAAACGGCCGACGACGCACTGACGCGCGACCCGCGTGCGTTCGTGCGCGTGGCTGGCCTGATCGGCGACACCGCCCAAGCGGTGCGCGAAGCGCAAATCGCCCAAGCGCTTGGGTATCACTGCGGGTTGCTGTCGTTGGGCGCATGGCGCGACGCGACCGAGACGGCAATTCTCGCGCACTGCGCGCGTGTGTCGGAGGTGTTGCCCCTGTTCGGCTTCTATCTGCAGCCCGCCGTCGGTGGACGACGGCTGTCATACGCGTTCTGGCGCGAGTTCGCAGAAATCCAGAATGTGGTGGCGATCAAGGTCGCGCCGTTCGATCGCTACGCCACACTGGACGTCGTGCGCGCGCTCGCCGACGCGGGCCGCGATGATATCGCATTGTACACGGGCAACGACGATGCCATCGTGCCTGACCTCGTAACCGACGTGCCCGTCACCAGCGGCGGCCGCGCCTACACGCGGCACTTCGTGGGTGGATTGCTGGGCCAGTGGGCCGTGTGGACATCGCGCGCCGTTCGTATGCTACGTGAGATTCAGGCATGGCGCGCGTCGGGCGCGGACACGCTGCCGCGCGAGTGGCTCACCCGCGGCGCCGCGCTCACGATGGCCAACGCGGTGATCTTCGACGCGGCCCATAGCTATCACGGCTGTCTGCCGGGCATTCTCGAAATCCTGCGACTCCAGGGACTCGTGCGCGGCACATGGACCTTCGACACGCACGAGCAGCTCTCACCGGGACAGAGCGACGCACTGGCCCGGCTGTCGGAACTGTATCCGGACTTGGCGGACGACGACTTCGTGGCGGAGCGGCTGGACGAATTTCTGGCGTGAGACGCATTGTTCGTCGCGTGATTCTTAGATCCTCGAACTGATCACACAGAGAAAAAGAGAGCGCAGAGACCGCTGAGAACAACGTTGTTCTCAGCGGTCTCTGCGCTCTCAGGCAGTTCTCTGCGTGATCAGTTCAACGGATTTATGAATTAACGCGACACCGGCAACAGCTTCCCATGCCAGCTATCAGCTGCGGCCTTTGAAAAGCCGGCTCGATAGGCGCCGATGGTCGTGACGGTCGTATCGAACACCACTGACTCGGCCGCAACCACGCCCGCCGCCGCCGCCTCACGGAACACCGGTCGTGCGCCCGACACTACAGTGCCCGCCGCATCGCGCCAATACACCGTACCACCACCCACCATCGTGGTGCCGACGAGTGACTCGAGATCGCGCAGTACATGAAAGAGCCCGTCAATCGAGCATCCCGTCGCTCCCGTCGCTCCTTCATCGACACCGATCACGAGGAATCGATCGTCACGCCATTCGCGTGCACACGACAGCGGCGCGCCGTGCGCGCGCCAGTTGGCGAGATGCGCGTCGACCGCTGAGAGCAGTGACTGCGCAGCGGCGCCAGTCACCGGCGCCGCCGCTCCGAACACCCATGCGCGCGCATCGTCGGGGAGCGCGTCGAAATTCACGACAGGCATCGCGATTACTCCGGTGACTTGCTGCCGGGGAGCTGCAGCATCGGCATAGCGCCGCCGGTGACCTGCGGCATCTGCCCATTCCAGCGCTTCGCCATCTCATACTGCACCAGCGTACTCGTGATGCTCTTTGACAGCAGGTCATTGGCGCGCGCCTGCGCTTCCGCTTCGGCCATGATTGCCTTCGCGCGTCCAACGGCCTTGATGCTGTCACCCTGCGCCTGAAACGTGTTCTTCTGCAGTTCGTTCTGCGCCGTGAGCGCCTGCTGCTGCATGACGTTCTTGAGCGAGATCGCGTCCATGACCGCCTTCGGCGCGCGGAACTCGTTCAGCGTGAACTGTCTCACGTCGATGCCGTACGGGTCGAGACGCTTCTGCAGATTGGCCTGCGTACGCGTTACAACCTCTGCCTTCTTCGGCCCGAGAATGGCCGCGATTTCCTCGTTACCCACCACTTCCTGCAACGACTGACGGATCGCCTGACGGATATAGCCATGCGAGATCGTCTGCACATCGGTCCGGAACGTCTGATACAGCTGCGGGACCTTGTCGCCACGCAGTTCAAAGCTCATCGACACGTCGAGCGACAACGGCTGACCTTCCACCGAGTTCACGTTGATCTCGTCGTTGTTCTCTGAGCCCTCTGTGGTTTCCCGCGTGAGCACCAAGGTCTGCATGAACGTCGGGTACTCCTGAATCTGCGTCATCAGTGGATTACGCAAGTGGAACCCCGGTCCCAGCGGCGTGGGATCGACGCCGCCGCCACCGCGATGAATCACGATACCCACGTGGCCAGGCTCGATGTACGTGACCGACGGACGCACGAGAAAGAGCAGCACGATCAGCGCGACAATCGCGCCGGCGAGTTTCTTGAACACGCCGCTACCGGCACCGCCGCCGCCCGGCACGCCGGTCAACGGGTTTCGCATGGAGCTGCGAAGTTCTTCAAACGTCGAATCAATCGATGTGGCCATGAACGGCCTCCTTATAGCAATGAGAGCACAACGGTTCACCCGTGGGGAGTCGCACGAGATCCTCTTCGCGCTGGAACCCATGAATCGGGCACGTGAGATCGGCCTGACGATCGATGCGCTTGCGATTGGCCGTCTGCCGAATCCGGCGGCCAAATGGGGTAATGCCCAGCGCCGTAACGATAAGAGCGCCGACCACCGCCAGCAGGGCGATGAAGAGGGCGCTCTCGAGCATGATGGCGTTCATATAGGTACAGAATACTACGACGCGCGCACCGGAAAGTGTCAGAAATCGGCGAGAGCCGCCGTTCCCGAGAGGGGAGGGATCGCCATCAGGCGCCTTCCGGGCGTCCAAACATGAGTTGCACCACGGCGCCATCCTCTGGTTTCACAAGCAGATACACGTGGTCGCCAGACTCCAGCCGCAGTTCCGGCGTGGGCGTCAGCAGCGCACTCCCGCGGATGACCAGCATCGGAGACGACGTCACGGGCAGCGGTACATCCACGAACAGCGACCCGCACACGGGCAGCAGTTCGTCGATCTGATACGACTGAATCTCGGTATCGAACGCGGTCGGTCCCTCGATTTCCAGCACGGCCTCGGGCGGACTCGGATCGGCGCTTTCCACGCGCAAGGCGCGCGCAAGCCACGGCACACTGGTGCCCTGCAACAGCGCATTCACGACCACGATCACGAACACCACGTCGAACACGCGTTCAGCGTTCGGGACCTGCACGATCACCGGGAGCGTCGCCAGCACGATCGGTACGGCACCGCGAAGTCCGACCCACCCGACAAAGGCGATTTCGCGGCGGTTATAGCCGAACGGCGCCAAACAGAACGCCACCGCCGCCGGCCGCGCGAAGAAGGCCAACACCAGCGCCAACGTCACACCGAGCGGCCACACGTTGATAATGCGCGAGGGAAACGCCAGCAGACCCAGCACCAGGAACATCCCGATCTGGCTGAGCCAGGCGAGGGTATCGTGCACCCGTTGCACACTGGTGTGATACGGCAGCCGTTCGGACCCGAGGACCATGCCCGCGAGATACACGCTTAAGAATCCGCTGCCGTGCAGCAGCGCGGGCGCGCCGTACGCCAGACTGGCCACCGCGATCGTAAACGCGGGCACGAGTCCGCTGGGGCGAACGGGAAAGCGCTTGAGCACCCAGCGTCCGGCGCGACCGATGACGATGCCGGACACGGCGCCAATACCGAGTTCGAGCACGACGGCAAGCGCCGTGCGCGGCACGCTGATCGGCGTACTGTTGGCCACCACTTGCACGACCACGGTGGTCAGAATGAACGCCACCGGGTCGTTCACACCCGACTCGACCTCGAGCGTCATCCCGACGCGCCGCTTGAGGTTCACCCCCGACGCGCGCAGCACTGAGAACACGGCGGCCGCATCGGTGGAGGACACGATGGCGCCGATCATCCACGACGTCTGCCACTCGAGTCCCGCGAGATAGCCGGCCGACGCCACGAGCGCGGCGGTGCCGAGCACGCCGACCGTGGCCAGTACACCGGCCGGTCGGATCACACTCTGCAGCGCGGCAGGCGGCGTATTCAATCCACCGTCAAACAGAATGAACGCGAGCGCCGCCGTCCCGAGCCAGAGCGCGATCTCGTAGTCACCGAACGCGATACCGCCGATCCCCTCGCTGCCGGCCAACATGCCGACACCGAGGAAAATCAACGTGAGCGGTACGCCGGTTCGCGCGCTCGCCTTACTGACCAGCACGCTGGTCGCCAGCAGGGCGCCGAACGCCAACATGACGATCGCCGGCGTCGTGAGCGGCAGAATGGGCATACCGAAAGTTACTGCACCGTATGGCCCCAGCGCCCACCGGGAAGAATTCCATTGACCCCGGAGACGGGGCCGAGGCTGACCTCAAACCGGAGCGACTTAAAAATGAGCATCAGCCGAACGGCCATAGCCGAACGGCAATAGCAACAGCCAGAACACGGAGATCACCGATTGCACCGAAAAAACACTGATAAGATGAAATGCGCTGCGCTGTTGATCTTATCCCGTGTGGTTTCCGTTCATCGGTGATCTCCGTGTTCTGGCTGTTGCTGTTGCTGTTCGGCTACCGCTCTTCGCCGAGTTCGAACCGAAGCATCTGCTCCAACGTCGGGAGCCTCCACTCGAAGCCAGCCTCGCGGAGTACGCGCGGGTCCACGCGCTGACTGGCGAGCACGGTGAGATTCGCCATCTCCTCGCCCAGCAACAGACGCAACGCGAAGGCTGGGGCGTGCGCGAGCGTGGGTCGGCCAAGGACGTCGCC
>JBBQAK010000004.1:0-22938 GCA_038316215.1 Gemmatimonadales bacterium
GTTTTCCACCGGCACCGGATTTCCCGAATACGTCACGCTGTTGATGGCCGCGAACTGGGCGCGCGCGGCGCTGCCCTCGTAGTACGGGTCGTTCGTGATCGACGTATTCAGCAGCGAGCGCCGGAAATTCCAGATGGTCCCGATGCCGAGTACGTGCCCGATCTCGTGGAGCACGACTTTCTCGAACTGCCCCCGTGCGACAAGGAGATCGACGTCGTACGTGTCGAACTCCATGAAACCGAGAAACGGGATCGCGTTGGCGTTGACGTAGCACGGACTGGCCTGCCCCAGGATGTTTCCCGTGCCCGGTGACCCCGGCCCGTCGATGGAGTCGATGCGCGCAAATATCACGGTATTCTGCACCGTGCCGGTGAGTGCCGGCGTCCAGGAATCGCAGTCGCCGGCCGGAATATTCAGGTTGTTGATGGTGCCGATGCTGCCCACGATGACCTGCCGCCACTTGGCGACAGCGTTGGCGAATGCCGTGCGCACCGCGAGGGAGGCGTCGCCGACGAATCGGACGTCCACGTTGAACGCCGACAGCGTGACCGTGGTGGTAAACGTGGCCGACTTGGTGGGAATGACCGAGCTGGTGGCAATCAGGGTCTGCGTGCTCGCGGTGCCAAGCCGCCAGCTGCCCACGAAGGCTGTGCCGGTGGCAGGATCGGTGATGACCGTGCCGCCCGTCACGGTGCCGGAGTTCGGGCCTGGCGTGAAGACCACGGGCACACCACCGACGGGATTGCCATAGACGTCCGCCACGCGTACGCCGGGGGGCGTGGTGATGTTGATGTTGGCGACGCCGGGCTGATTGTCTCCGACGAACTTCACGAGCTCGACGGCCGGTCCGGCAAGGGCGTTCACGCTAAAGGCTACCGGCTGCGCGCCGGAGGCCGTGGCGGTGACGATCTGCTGACCGATGGCCGTACCGATGGTCCAGCCACCGACCGCGGCGATACCCAGCTCGTTACTCAACTGCTGGTCACCGAGCATCACCCCGTTGCCCTGCACGATCGTGAAGACCACCGTGGTCCCTGCAATCGGGTTGCCGTACTGATCTTCGGCGCGCACCGCAGGCAGCGACGGTACGGGGGTATTCACGGTGGCCTGTTGGTCACCGACGCTGACCGGCGTGAGTCGCGACAGCGGACCGGCGGTCGCGGTGGCGGTAAAGGTGACGGCGGAAATGCCGTCGGCGGTCGCCTGCAGTGTCTGCTGCCCAGCGGTCGTGCCAAGCGTCCAGCCGCCCGAGCTGGCGTCGCCGCTGCCGGTGGTGCGGACGGAATCGTTCACGACTTTGCCACCGCCGCTCGCGATGCGCCAGCGCACCATGACGTTCTTCACGCCTTTGCCCTTCGCGTCGGTAATGCGCACAGCGGGCACGGCGGCGACCGAGGCCGCCACCGCCGCCCCGACCGTGGTGCTGGCCGTCGCGGCCGCTGCACTCGGTACCTGAGGGTCGCTGCCGCAGGCGGTGAGCACTCCAGCTGCTCCGAGCAGCAGGACGATCAGGCGATGGGAAGACGTCATACGAGAAATTGGGGAGAGATATGTCGTATTACCACCAAGGTGGGATCAGGCGCGTGGGGTTCCGAGTTTCGTGACCAGCCCCCCAATATTGAACCATGCGCATTCCAGTCGAGAGTTATCACCTCCCGAACGGCCTGCATGTGGTGCTCTCTGAGGATCACACGGCGCCGATCGTCGCGGTCAATTTGTGGTATCACGTGGGTTCGGCCAATGAACGGCTTGATCGCACAGGTTTCGCTCACCTGTTCGAGCATATGCTCTTTCAGGGGTCGGCGAACGTCGAGGCGAACGAACATTTCGAACTCGTCCAGCGCGCTGGCGGGACGTTGAACGGGTCGACGTGGCTCGATCGGACCAACTACTATGAAACGGTTCCGTCCCATCAGATCGCCCTCGCGCTGTGGCTCGAGGCGGACCGCATGGGGCGGATGCTGCCGGGCCTCACACAGCAGAAGCTCGACACGCAGCGAGACGTCGTGAAAAACGAGCGTCGCTGGTCGGTCGACAATCAGCCGTATGGCACGTGGTGGGAGCGTCTGCCGGCGCTCTGCTTCCCTGAGGAGCATCCGTTTCATCACTCGTTGATCGGGTCCATGGAGCATCTGACCGACGCGTCCCTCGACGACGTCGCGGACTTCTTCCGAACGTATTACACCCCAGACAACGCCGTGCTCACGGTGGCTGGTGATTTTGATCGCATTGAGACGATGCGACTGATCGAGGCGTGCTACGGACCGATTCCGCGCGGTGTGGCCCGCCCGCCGCTTCGCGACATGACCGTACCGCCCACCTTTGGCGACACGCGCCGTGCCGTGGTACCCGATGCCGTCGCCTTACCGCGACTGTTCGTGGCTTGCCGTACCCCGGTGTTCGGCACTGATGGCTACTACGCCGCGTCGCTCGCCGCCGCCGTCCTCGGCTTGCGTACCGGCTGTCGGCTGGAGCAGTCGCTCGTACGGAAGCAGCGCATTGCCTCACAAGCGAGCGCCTTCACGTACGACCTGGCGAAGGGCAGTGACCTGCTCGTGGTGGACGCCACGGCGCATCCGGACGTCACGCCGGAGCAGCTCGAAGCGGCCGTGCTGGCCGAGCTCGATCTTATGCACCAGCATGGCGTCACCGATGGCGAAGTGCAGCGCGCCCGCGCGCTGATCGAGACGAGTTTTGTGACAAGCATGCAGTCGGCCGCCGAGCGCGCCGACCAGCTGTCGCGCTTTGCGACGTACTTCGGCGATCCGACGTTGATCAACGAACAGGTGGGGCGCTACGGCGCGACGACCACGGCGGCGGTTTCCGCCCTCGCGCGCGAGCGGCTTGGTCCGGACAATCGCGCGCTGTTGATGTTCGTGCCGGCCGAGCAACAGCCGGGTACGGAGCACGCCGAGATGGCGGAGGCTGGCGCATGACCGACACGCGCGCGAACAGCACACCCGATGTGGTGCCTGATGCGACGCCGGCCGCGTTGCCGCGACCCGGTGCAGGCACGCCCAGCACCTATCGGTTTCCGCACTTTTCCACACGCATTCTGGCCAACGGTCTGCGTTTGATCGTGGCGAACGTACCGGCGTATCCGGTGGTCACCACCCTGGCGGTGATCGAAGCGGGGGCCACGCGCGACCCGCGCGACTACGAAGGCCTCGCGCAACTCACCACGCGTGCGCTGGCCGAAGGCACGCGCGACATGAACGCGCTCGAGCTCACGTCTCGACTGGAAATGCTCGGCACCACGCTCGACACCGGTGCCGACTGGGATTCGGCGATCGTGCAGATCACGGCGCTGTCGTCGCGCATCGATGACGCTGTCGCGGTGTTGTCGGAAGTACTGCGCTATCCGGCGTTTCCCGAGTCGGAGTTGGAGCGCATGCGTGGCGAGCGGCTGGCCGATCTGGCGCAGCTGCGCGCTGAACCGCGCGGGCTGTCGGACGTGTTCTTCTCGCGGTTGTTGTACAAGCCCGAGTCGCGTTTCGCGCGGCTGGCCGGTGGCGACGAACAGAGCATCATGCGCCTCACGCGTGAGCACGTGCAGGCGTATCACGCCGAGTTCTATCGTCCCGACGCCACCGCGTTGATGATGGTTGGCGACATCGATGTGGAACACGCCGTGAAGCTCGCCAGTGCGCACTTCGGCGATTGGACTGGTCAGGCACCGCCCGTGACGGAGCCGGTGGACACGCAGCGCTTCCTCGAACCGCGCGTGCATCTGGTGCACAAGCCGGACGCGCCGCAGTCGGAGGTGCGCGTGGGGCACGTCGCGATTCCGCGTCTGCACGAGGATTATTTCCCCGTGGTGGTGATGAACGCGATCCTTGGCGGACTGTTCTCGTCACGGCTCAATCTGAATCTGCGCGAAGTGCACGCGTACACGTACGGCGCCCACTCGGCATTCGATTGGCGTCGCGCCGCCAGTCCATTTGAAATTTCGACCGCGGTAGAGACCGCCGTCACGGCCGATGCGCTGCGTGAAATCGCACTCGAGTTCACGCGCATTCGTGAAGCACCGGTGACTGCTGCGGAACTATCGCTGGCCACGAGCTATCTGGTGGGCGTCTTCCCGATTCGATTCGAGACCACCGCCGAGGTCGCGGGAGGATTGGCGAATGTGGAGATCTTCCGCCTGCCGACCAACTACTTCGATACCTATCGAGAGCGAGTCAAGGCGGTCACGGCGCAGGATGTGCTGCGCGTGGCGCAAACGCACCTCGATCCAAGTCGTTTGCAGGTCATCGTCGTCGGCGATGCCACGGCGATCCGCCCAACCGTAGAAGCGCTGTCGCTTGGACCGATTACCGTATACGACCCGGCGGCTGATGATGTCGCTGCCGCGCCTGTTTCCTCCTCCTCAGCCCCCTGAACCGACGTGTCGCCAGCGAAGAAATCCGTCACGAAGTCTGCAAAGAAGTCCGTTGCGAAACGGGTAAAGCCACCCAAGTCGCCGTACTACGAAGTGCGTCGCTCCAAGATCCAGGGACGTGGCGCGTTCGCGATCCTACCGATTCGCAAGGGCAAGAAGATCGACGAGTACTGGGGACAGTCGATCACACACGAGGAAGCCGACCGACGGTACGACGACAGCGAAGGCCGTCATCATACGTTTCTATTCGTGCTCGACGACGACACCGTGCTCGACGCGCGGTACGGCGGCAACGATGCCCGGTTCATCAACCACTCGTGCGATCCGAACTGCGAGACGGTCATCGAAGACGGACACATCTGGATCAAGGCGATCAAGGCGATCAAGCCGGAAACGGAGCTGGCGTACGACTACCGCTTCGAGTGGCAGGATGAGTACGAGCCGGAAGACGTGCGCTACTACGCGTGCCGTTGTGGCACCAAGAAGTGCCGCGGGACGATACTGCGTATCCCGGTCTATCTGCGTCCGACGATCAAGAAGTGGCTGGCTGGCGACGATGTGCCGCTGCCGAAGAAGCCCAAGAAAGGCGTGAAGAAGGCCGTGAAGAAGGCCGCCCGCTGATGGCGATCGAACGACAGGGACCCGGCAAGATTATCGGAACGCGCGGGTACACCGGGAAGGTGATCTCGATCGACATCGATACCGTGCGCTTTCCCGACGGGTCGACCGGTCAGCTGGAAATGGTGCGGCATCCCGGCGCCAGCGCCGTCGTGCCGCTGCTTGGCGACCTCGATGATGATCCCGAGGTGCTGCTGATCCGTCAGTACCGCTATGCGGCCGAGGGATATCTGTACGAGATCCCGGCGGGTCGCCTCGACGACGGGGAAGAGCCGCTCGCCTGCGCACATCGTGAGCTGAAGGAGGAAACCGGATACACCGCGTCGCGTGTCGAACATCTGTTCACGATGTTCACGACGCCCGGTTTCACCGACGAAAAAATCCATCTGTTCATGGCGACGGGGCTCGAGGCAGGCGAGTGGCAGCGGGAAGCGGACGAGTTCATGGAGCTGGCGCCGACCAAGTTGTCACGGGCGCTGTCCATGATCGAGCAGGGCGAGATTCAGGATGCCAAGACGGCGCTCGCTTTGCTCTACACGGCGGGCTTTCGGCTAAACTGACAGGATCTGTCCTCTTTTGGTGTCCTCTTTCGGAGACATTTCGAGGAGCGGGGAGAGAATCCGCCGGTAGCGTGACGTAGGGTACAGCGTCTTAAGTCGTGTTTCATTAACGACTTAGGGTGGAAGGTTCCGTAATGTTCCTTCCGGCACGCCCTGTGCACTAGGTCCAGTGTGTGCGACGACATGGTCTGCCGGATAGTCCGGCCATCTGGTCGAAGCACCGTGAGTCTTCGGGCTCGCGTCACCGTAGGCGGAGGACTCGATCCATGGCCGAACTGGCTCGCACGAAACTGACGTCACAGAACACCCCCGCGGTGCCGGTGCGCGAGCATCTGCGCAGCCTCGAGGATGGAGACGTGGTGTCGGCGTTCCTCGGAGGCGAGGAACGCGCCTTCGAAGAGCTCGTCGATCGGTATCAGGGTCGACTGCTGAACTTCGTGTACCGCACGATCGGTGACCGCGACCGCGCCGAGGACTTGGTGCAGGAAGTGTTCATCCGCGTGTACCGACACATCGGACGTTTTGACCGCTCGAAGAAGTTTTCGACGTGGATTTACACGATCGCGTCGAATCTGGCGAAGAACGAACTGCGTAACCGCTCGCGCAATCCGCTCGTGCTGTTCCAGGCGATCAGGGCCAAGTTTGAGGACGAGGATCGCCCGCTTCAGTTCGAGGATGTGCACACACGCCCCGACGACTTGTTCCGGAAGCGTCACCTGAAGGAGATGGTGGAGCAGTCGGTGGGTCAGCTGCCGGCGCATCACCGTGAGGTGTTCGTGCTGCGTGAACTGGAAGGGAAATCGTACGAGGAGATCGCCGAAATTACCGGCGTCAACCTTGGTACCGTGAAGTCACGCTTGAATCGCGCGCGCACGGCGTTTGCCGACATTATCGCGCCGCTCGTCCGCTAGCCAACGTCTCGTTTGATTTATTACTGCTGCGGTGCCGGTCGACCCAGATCAGCGACCGTCTTCACAGGAATTTCAGCTCAACCCCCCGCCCGGGATTGCCTTGGCGGGGGGTTGTTCGTTTGCATAGAGGCTGACGGGCTGGTCCCCGACGCGGAACCGCTTACCCGACCACGGGTATCTTGCCATGCGATCGTCAAACCGGCGGCTGCCGCCGGACCCGAATCGCCGCAGGAGAGCCTGAGCGATGCCTTCTACACGGATCAAAACCGTACCGATGGACTGCAAAAGCTTCCGAAAGCAGCATCTGGCCTATCTCGATGACACGATGCCGGGCGACGAAATGGCCGCCGCGCAGCATCATGTCATGGTGTGCGACGGCTGCGCAGCGCACGATACGCTGGTTCGGCGTTCGTTGATGGTGGCGCGCAGCATGCCCACGCTCGAACCAAGTGCCGACTTTCAGGCGCGACTTCGCGCCCGATTGGCCGAATGCCGGGATGAGTGCCGCGATGAACGGAACGCGACCGCCGCCAGCACCGCCCTGTTGAACGCGCCGCGATCGGCCGCGTCGCGGAGTACCCGGGTGGTGATGGCCGTGACGGCCAGTGCGATGCTCGGCGCCTTCGTGTGGCAGGGTTGGACGGGCGCCTCAGCGCCTGAGCTGTCGATGCAGCCGGTGATTGCGTCGCAGCCGGCAATGCCGACCCCCGTGCCATACATCACGCCCGAGTTGATGCAGGCGATGGCCACGGGCAACCCGGTCTGGCCGGCGGCCATGATCATCGAAGACGCCCCGACACGATTCGTGAGCAACGACTTCACCTTGGCGACCTTCTCAGAACTGCGCTGAAGTTCGACCGGCGATGCCCGAGGCAATGCCGTCGGCGGTCCCTTATCTTGATGGGATGGCCAAGGAATCGTCGCCCCTCCGCGTAGTGCAAGCCGCCATTCAGTCGCGGAGCTTCGCGCCCGTGTACTATCTCCACGGAGACGACGATTACCTGAAAGACGGCGCTGTCCGCGATTTGCTCGAGGCGTCGATCGACCCGAGCACGCGCGACTTCAATTGCGAAATCCGTCGCGCCGGTGAGCTCGATGCCGAGGCGGTGAGCAGCTTACTCTCCACGCCGCCCATGCTCGCCGAGAAGCGCGCTGTGGTGTTGCGTGATGTCACGGCGCTCAAGAAGGCGGCCCGACAGCAGCTCGACAATTACCTCAAGCGTCCGGCCAGCGACACCTTGCTGCTGTTGGTGAGTCCCGCCGGAACGAAGCTCGACGCCGCGCTCGCAGCGGTGTCCGAATCGCTCGAGTTCGCCCCGCTCACGCCGGAGCGCGTCCGCCGCTGGATTGCACATCACGCCACGACCGTGCTGGCCGTCAACATCGCCGATGATGCTGCGCAGTTGTTGCAGCAGGCGGTGGGCAACGATCTGCATCAACTGGCGTCAGAGCTCGATAAGTGTGCGAGCTACGCGCTTGGCGCACATGTCGAGACCCACGCATCGCAGGCGGCTGATCGTGCTGTTCGCGCGACGATCGACGCGGACGCCGTCTCGGCGGTGGTCGGTATCCGTCGCGGTGAAACGGTGACCGATCTCCTCGATGCCGTCGCGCGACAGGATGCGGCCGCGGCGGTGACCCTGGTGGCGCATGTGCTCGGGCAGCCGAAAGTGACGGCGGTGCAAGTCGTGATGATGCTGAGCACGCAGGCGTTTGCGCTGGCCTACGGTCGCGCGCGCCGCGATGCGGGGATTCCCACCAATCGGTTACCGCAGGAGTTCTTCGCGTTTCTCAAGGAGACCGGTGGCTATCCCGGACGCCCGTGGGGCGAAGCAGCATCCGCGTGGACGAAGGTGACGGAGCAGTGGAGTGCGGTCTCGTGCGAGAAGGCCCTTGTGTTGTTGCTGGAAGCCGACATCGCGCTCAAGGAAACGACGGTCTCGAATGCGGAGCAGATCCTGATGTCACTCGTGCTCGGTCTCTGTGCTACGCGTCGCCGGAAGGCGGCCTGATGCGACGTCGTCGAGTCAGTGCACTGGCCATGGCGGTGGTGGGTTGCGCATCCCTGTTATCGATCGCGACGACGGTGACGGCGCAGGTCACGCCGGTTGTGGAGCGTACCACCGCCCGCGCCCGCGCGATGGTTGATGGCGGCGACGGTGCGACGGCGCGTACACTGCTGGACTCGCTTGTCGGTGCGGTACCGGTGGGGACCATCGATCTCGCCGAGGCGCTGTACTGGCGTGCCGTGTTGGCTGAGCGCATTGGTGACGCGGAGCGTGACTGGAAGCGCCTGGTCATCGAGGTGCCACTCTCTGCTCGCGCGCCCGACGCATTGGTGCGGTTGGGAGAGCTCGACATGCTGCGGGGACACCCGGCCGATGCGCGCGTGTACTTTACGCGATTGCTGCGCGACTTTCCGGGCGAGACGTATCGCGCGAAAGGAGTATTGTGGCTGACGCGCAGCTACTTCGAGGAGCGCAACATGGAGGGCGGTTGCAGCGCACTCGATTCACTGCGCACTGTCGAGATCCCGGACGGTGAATTGCGATTGCAGTCGACTGAACTGCAACGCCGATGCACGGGGGTGCTGGCCAACCCGTCGGCTAGCGCCGCACGGACGATCGTGCCGGCGTCGCCGGCACCGAGCAAGAACAGCGCGACGTCTGCACCGGTGGCAGCGGCAGCGGCAGCGGCAGCGCCAGCGCCGGCGGCCGGTGCGGGACGCTACTCGGTGCAGCTGGCCGCGTACGCTACGCGCGCGGAAGCGACCGACGCGGTCAAGCGCTTTGCGACGCGTGATATCGTTGCGCGCATCGATGGTGAGCAGAAGCCGTTCCGGGTGCGTGTCGGTTATTACGCCACGCGCGCGGACGCGACCAACGCACTGAACAAGCTGAAGCGGCTCGGGTTCGACGGCTTTGTGGCGGAGCGCACGCCGTGAGTGGTGCGGCTACCCCGTTGATGCAGCAGTACCGGGAGATCAAGTCGCGCCATCAGGACGCGATTCTGTTCTTCCGCATGGGTGATTTTTACGAAATGTTCTACGACGACGCCGAGACGGCGTCGCGTGCGATCGGCCTCACGCTCACGTCACGCAACAACGGTGGAGCGGCGGAGGTGCCGCTGGCGGGCATCCCCGTGAAAGCGGCCGCCGAGTATCTGCGACGCCTGGTGGGTCAGGGCTTCCGCGTTGCCATCTGCGAGCAAGTGGAAGATCCCAAGTTCGCGAAGGGCATTGTGAAGCGCGAAGTGGTGGAGACGATCACCCCCGGCGCCGTGTTTGCCGACGATCTGCTCGACGGTGCGCGCGCCAACTACGTGTGTGCGATCGCGACCGGTCGTGACACGTCGCGCGACGGTGCGCGCGAACAGATCGGCATTGCGGCGGCGGATCTTTCTACCGGCGAGTGGCGCCTGTTTCTGGTGACACCGATGGATGCGCCGGCAGTGCTGGCGCGGTTGGCGCCGCGTGAATTGCTGGTGGTGCGTGGTACGTCGCATCCCGAGCTCGCGGCGGCGATGCACGCCGTCGACAACGTGCTCGTCACCGAACGCGACGGGTGGGAGTTCGATGCGCAGTTGGCCGGCGATGAACTCGCGCGACAGTTCGATGTGCGTTCGTTGGAAGGCTTCGGTCTGGGCAGCGATGATGCCGGTGCGGTCGGTGCGGCCGGTGCACTGTTGCGGTATCTGCGGGAATTGCAGCCGGGCGGCTTGCCGCACCTTGCACGGCCGGTGGTGGAACGTCCGGGCGGTGTGATGCCGCTCGATGAAATGACGCGTCGTAATCTCGAGCTGGTAGAATCACTGCGCGGTGGCGAGCTGGCCGGTACGCTGTTGTCGGTGCTCGATCGTACCACCACGCCGATGGGTCAGCGTATGCTGCGCCAGTGGCTGCTGGCCCCATTGCTCGAGCGTGATGCCATCGAGTTGCGTCTCGATGCCGTGACGGTGCTGGTGCGTGATCCTGTGGGACGCGCCGGCGTGCGCGATGCGCTCGATGGTGTACGCGACGTCGAGCGACTGGCCAGCAAGGCGGCTGCCGGTCGGGCGACGCCACGCGAGCTTCGCGCGCTCGGCGATTCGCTCTCCCGACTGCCGCAGCTGGCGAACGCCGTACGCGCCGTGCTCTCGCACGCCACGCAGGGAAACTCGAGTGGCGGCCTGATCACGAGGATGCTCGACGATTGGGATGACGGCCGCGACTGCGCGGAACGACTGACGGCGATGCTCGTGGAGCGTCCGCCGCTGATGATCGGTGAAGAGGACACGATCGCGCCCGGTATGGATGCCGATCTCGACGAGCTGCGCGCGCTGCGCGACGGTGGCAAGGACGCGATTGCGACGATCCAGTCGGATGAACGCGCACGCACCGGCATCAGCTCGCTCAAAGTCGGATACAACCGCGTATTCGGCTATTTCCTTGAAATCTCGAACGCGAACAAACATCTCGTGCCCGACGACTATCAGCGTCGACAGACGCTGACCGGGGCCGAACGGTACGTGACACCGGCGCTCAAGGAATACGAGGAGAAGGTGTTGAGCGCTGCCGACCGTATCGAGACGCGCGAGCGCGAACTATTCGAAGCGTTGCGTCGTGAAGCGGGCGCGGCGATCCGGCGGTGGCAGCAGGTCGCGCGGCGTGTGGCCACGATCGACGTTCTGACGGCGTTTGCGGAAGTCGCCGAGCGCGAACAGTACGCGCGTCCGGAGCTGAACGATGGCTTCGATATGGAGATTGTGGCGGGGCGCCATCCCGTAGTGGAGCGGATGATGGCGCGGGAGAAGTTCATCCCCAACGATCTCGTGCTCAGCGAGGACGGACAGATGATCGTGCTCACCGGCCCAAACATGGCGGGTAAGAGCACGATATTGCGGCAGGTCGGTCTGATTCAGCTCATGGCGCAGGTCGGTGCGTATGTGCCGGCGCGTCGGGCGAAGTTGCCGATCGTGGATCGCTTGTTCACGCGTGTGGGTGCGAGCGACAATCTGGTGCGCGGGCAGTCCACGTTCATGGTGGAGATGAGTGAGACGAGTGCGATTCTCCACACGGCCACCAAGCGTTCGCTGGTGCTGCTCGATGAAATCGGACGTGGCACGAGTACATACGATGGCGTGTCGATTGCTTGGAGCGTGAGTGAGCATCTGCACGACGCGATCGGCTGCAAGACGGTGTTTGCGACGCACTATCATGAGCTCACGCAGTTGGCGAGCGAGCTACGTGGCGTGCGCAACTTCACCGTAGCCGTGCGTGAAGTGGGTGATCAGGTACTGTTTCTGCACAAGCTCATTCCCGGCGGTGCGGATCGTTCGTACGGCATCGAGGTGGGACGTCTGGCGGGGCTGCCGGCGGCGGTGATCGCGCGCGCCAAGGAAGTGCTGGCGCTGCTCGAGGGCGAAGGGGAGCAAATGGCGGCACGCCTCACGGCCGACGGCCTGTCGGCACCGAAGAGTGCGTTGCGGAAGGGCCCGCGCATGAAGCAGCCGGGGGCGCCCACGCCGCAGCTCGGTTTCTTCGGCGAGGCCGTTACACCGGCCGCGCCCGATCCAGCGCTCACCCGATTGGCCGACGCGGTCGGCGCACTGGAGCCGGATCAGATGACGCCGTTGCAGGCGCTGACCGCGCTCGCCTCGCTCAAGCAGTCGCTCAATGAGTGACCGGTTGCGGCCGACGAAGCCGACCAAGGCCGAGCTGGCCGCCGCGGTCGATCTGATCGTGCCGGACCTGATTGCGCCAGCGCTGCGGGTGTTGTTCTGCGGGATCAACCCCGGACTCTACACGGCGGCGATTGGCCATCATTTCGGGCGGCCCGGCAACCGCTTCTGGCCGGCCTTGCACGGCGCCGGCTTTACGCCGCGGCTGTTCGCGCCGTGGGAGGAGCGGGAGCTGTTGCCGATGGGCCTCGGTATCACCAACATGGTGGAGCGCACGACGGCCACGGCGGCGGAGCTCAGTCCCGACGAGTACGTGGCGGGTGGCCAGCGGTTGCATAGCTTGGTGGAGGTACAGCGACCGCGTGTGGTGGCATTTCTCGGCATCGGCGCCTATCGCACGGCCTTTGGGCGACCCAAGGCCGCGCTGGGTTTGCAAGACGAGCGGCTCGCCGATTCGGCGTTGTGGGTATTACCGAGTCCGAGCGGCTTGAATGCGAATCACCAGCTGGCCGATCTCGTGGCGTTGTTGGTCGACCTGCGCGAGTGGGTAGACGGTTGAGCGGTTGCGCTCGGTCGTTGTGGTGTCTGTCGCGCTTCCGCGTTGTTCTCATCCTGCTGCAATCCGATCGATGGCCATACTCTCCAGCATGCGACGTTCGCGCACGGCATCGGCCGTCATCCTGTTCGGTACGGTGGCATTCGTCTCGACCGCCGGCGCATTTGGTGCATGTGGCGGGGATCGGGGCGCCGCCAGTGCGGCCGGCGGCGACACCACCGGCATCGTGGCCGCGCGCACGCCGACCTACAGCTTCGACGTCGTGCAGAGCTATCCGCACGATCCACAGGCGTTTACGCAGGGGCTGGTGTGGCATGATGACCGGTTGTTCGAGAGCACCGGTCAGGTCGGTCAGTCGAACATTCGCGAAGTCGAGCTCACCTCCGGTCGCGTGATCCGGCAACAGAATCTCGAGGCGCCGCATTTCGGCGAAGGCATCGTGCTGTTGGGTGACAAGCTGTTCCAGATCACGTGGACGACCGGCAAGGCGTTCGTGTACGACTGGAAAAGCTTCAAGCGCACCGGCCAGTTTACGTACGAGGGCGAGGGGTGGGGACTGACCACCGACGGCACGGCCCTCATCATGAGCAACGGCACATCATCGATCGTGTGGCGTGATCCGGCCACGTTTGCCGTGCAGAAAACGATCACCGTGTCCGATCACGGGACACCTGTGTCGCAGCTCAATGAGCTCGAATGGGTGAAAGGCGAGATTTGGGCGAACATCTGGCAGAGTGAGCAGATCGCCCGCATCGATCCGGCTACCGGCAACGTGATCGGATGGATCGACCTGGCCGGCATGCTGCCGTCGATCGATCGCACCGGGAAAGAAGATGTCATGAACGGCATCGCGTACGACGCCGCGCGCGACCGGCTGTTCGTGACCGGCAAGCTGTGGTCGAAGCTGTACGAGATCACACTCAAGCAGCGTTCGTAGCGCGCGTCAGCGCAGCCGCACCAGCGCGTACTTGAGCGTGCTGGGCGGGAGCGCACCATTCGACGATACCCTGATAATGGCGCTGCCTCCGGCGGGGATGCCGAAGCGCACGAATGAGCTGGTCCCGCCGGCCAGCAACACGCGCTGCGGCGAGCCCGAAAGCAGCGAACGGGTCGCGATCGGATACACGCCCAGCGCCGTGCCGCCCGAGAATCGTAAGCCCGGGAAGATGCTGCGGAAATTCCACGACGGCATGATGTAGTTCGAGGACAGCGCGGCCGTCGTGGCGGCCGAAAAGTCGTCGGCAATGAGCGAGACCGACCAGTCGCGCAGGTCGTCGGCGAACTGACTACCCGAGAGCACGGTCTGCAGGTTGGCGACGCCCGTCGTGTTCGAATTCACGAGTGCCCGCAGGAACGGGGCTTCCCCGGCGGCGCCCTGACGGCCAGCCACGTAGCGCAGGAAATTCCAGATCGCGCCGCGCGTGGCCAACGAGTCGTTCGGCGCGTACGGCGAGTTGACTTCCGGTGCTATGAGGTAGCTGTAGAAGCGCGAAAAGTTCTGCGAGGCGTAGTTCCGGAACTGATCGGAACGCGTGGCGTTACCAGCGACGTCGGTCAGGCTGAGATTCTGCCGTGACGTGACGTTCGCAATGCGGAAGTACAGGAGCTCTTCGGCCACATGCGACAAGCCTTCGTCCAGCCACGTTTCCTCGTTGGGCCGCGCACCGGTGTTCACATACAGGCGGCGTGACGAGTTGATGAGATGCTGAAACTCGTGCGCGATGGTGGTGAGGTTCAACAGCGTCACTTCATCCTTCGAGCGCCGATTCGTATTCACGGTGCCGTTTGGATCCGGAGCGAGCAGATAGAACATCTCCGCTTCGTTTGACGCGGCGCACGCGGCGAGTCCGTTCTTGGCCGTCTTCGGGTACAGGTCACGCGCGAAGAAAAAGCCACCGATCGTGTACCCGGCGCCAGCCGGCGTGAGCGCGTTGACGGCGCGGGTATAGAACAGGATGATCTTGCCGTAGCCGCTGATGTTCGTTGGCGCACCGAAGGCCGTGGTGTCCATCGGAAACACGAGCGTGTCGAACGTCGCCGCAATCGACGCGTACTCGGTATCGGAATATCCGCCGGTGGGATTCTCCGTATCGTTCAGGATGATCGACTTGGTCCCGATGGCAGCCACGCGTCCCGACTTTATGTCAGCGCTGGAGCACGCCAGGTTCGCGTTCACGTTGAGGCGCAACACATCGCCCAGCTTCACGTCGGCGGCCGTTACGGCGTAGACGGCGCCTGACCCGGCGGCGCCCGGCATCGCGTTGCGCGACGCGGCCGTCCGCGACGCCATCCAGTCACGCGCGTCGCTCACGAGCGGTGTGAGCTCACGCTGCGCGATCTCGCGTCGCGCCCGTTCGGCGGCGCGCACCGGCGACGGCGTGGACATCGCGGCATCCAGAGCATCGATTGACGTCGAGACGGCAGTCGCCGGCGCGAACGGATTCGCGGCGTCGGACGTGATGGCCGCGATAGTGGGGCCGGTGCCGCCGATCGCGATCAGGTCGACGGGCGACGACGTACCGAACGAGGTCGCCGTCGAGACAAGCGTGAGGGCATACTCACCGTTGATCACCGACGGTGACGTGATACAGGCGGTGATGCTCGAGCTGCCGGTGGGCGGGATGTACACCTCACCCAGCGCCATCACGCGCGCCGTGATCGGTCCGCACACGCTTGATCCCGTGGCAGAGATCGTCACCGGCACCGTATCGGCCTGACCGGACGCTTCAGCGACCACGCGCGCGGTGCCAACGGCCACCGCCGTCACGAGCCCTGAGCTGTTCACCGAGGCCAACGACGGGTCGAGCGTGCTGTAGTTGATCGCCTGACCGACGATGGTGTTCCCGAACTGATCGCGCAGCGACCCGCGCACGCGTACCGTGTCGCCGATGTTGAGATAGGCCGCTTCCGGCGAGGCCACCAGCAACACGGCCGGTGCGGTGATCACCGTGGCGGTAAAGGTGACCGGCGTGACGCCGTTCACCTGAGCCGAGACGCGTGCGGTGCCGGCGGTCGTGCCCAACGTCCACACCGTCGTGGCCACTCCACGCGCGTCTGCAGTGGACCGCGTGGGTGAGACCGTGCCCGACCCCGGGCCCACATCCCAGTCCACACGAGCCCCCGAAATCGGCTTGCCGTCCTTATCGGTCACCACGACCGCGAGCGGCACGCTCAATGCGGCGCCTACGACGCCGGTCTGGGCGTTGCCCGCCTGCGTCGTGAGCGCCGCCGCAACCGGTCCGGGGCCGGTGCTCTTCTCGCTCGAACACGCACCCAAGAACAGCAGCACGCCGCCCAGTCGCATGAGTAGCGGGCCGACACGCGTAGTGCGAGCCGACGCAGGACGATCAGAGAAGACGCGAAACGAGAGCATGTCGACGGCGGATGAATGGAGGACGGACGATTCCGCCGAGTGTGCGAAGCGGGTGTACATTCCAATATGCGATCGGGTGGGATTCGACCGGTGGTACTCCCCATCATGCTGACCCTCGGCCTGCTTGGCTGTTCCGAGCGAGGGCGTTCGGCACGACAGGGAAGTGCCGACTGGTTTCGCGCGATGCCGGATGAGCGTCCACAGATGTTGAATGTCGACGTGCCGTTCCGGTATCCGCTGTCACTGTATCAACAGAAAATACAGGGCAACGTGCTGCTTCGGCTGTTTGTCACGTCGGACGGTCGCGTCGTACCCGATAGTACTCGGATCGTTGAGCCCTCAGGTCACCCCGAGCTGGATGCAGCGGCGCTAGCCGGTGCGTCCCGGCTTCAGTTCCGCGCCGCCCGCCTGCGTGGTACCCCGATCCCCGTGTCGTTGCTCTACCCCGTGCATTTCCGACATCCCGAGGGGCTCATGCTTCCCGGGGACTCCCTGTGACGAATCCTGCCATGTCCACCACCCTGGCGACCCCCCACACGTCCGACGCGGCTCCCACCGACTCGGCCGTCCAAGAAGAACACATCCGGCACCGCCGTCCCTACGGCAGCGTCCTGGAAACGATCGGCTGGACGCCGGTGATCCGGCTGGCCCGCGTGGCGCGAGGCATCCGGACACCCCTCTACGGCAAGGCCGACTTCTTCAATCCGGGCGGCAGCGTCAAGGATCGGGTCGGTATGCCGATGATCGAGTCGCACGAACGGGCCGGTACGCTCAAGCCGGGCGGCACCATCGTGGAAGCGACGAGCGGCAATACCGGCGTCGGTCTCGCGATCGCGGCAGCGCTCAAGGGATATCGCTGCATTTTCACGATGCCCGACAAGATGTCGCAGGAGAAGGTCCGCCTGCTGAAGGCGTTCGGTGCCGAAGTGATCATTACGCCGACGGCGGTGCCGCACGATCATCCGCAGAACTACGTGATGATGGCGAAGCGGATCGTCAGCGAAACGCCGGGCGCCGTGTTGGCCGGGCAGTTCGAGAATCCGGCCAATCCGGCGGCGCATATGGCGACAACGGGTCCCGAGATCTGGGAACAGACCGACGGTCGCATTACGCACTTCGTGGCTGGCGCCGGCACGGGCGGCACGATCACGGGCGTGGCGCGCTACCTCAAGAGCAAGAACCCGAACATCAAGATCATCGCGGCCGACCCCATGGGATCCGTGCTCGCCGAACTGTGGCGCAGCAAAGGGGAGGGCCATCCGACCGGCGCGCCGTACAAGGTGGAAGGCGTGGGTCAGGATTGCGTACCGCTCACGCTCGATATGAGTGTGATCGACGAGTTCATCTCGGTGAGCGACAAGGATGCCTTCGGTATGGCGCGTCGCCTCACGCGCGAAGAAGGCATCTTCGTGGGTGGCTCTGCCGGCATGATCGCACACGCGGCGATGAATGTGGCGCGTCGTCTCGATGATCCTGAGGCGTGCGTGGTCACGTTCCTCTGCGATACCGGCGAGCGGTATCTCAGCAAGGTGTTCAACGACGAATGGATGCGTGAGAACCAGATGCTTGACGTCTCGCCCACGACCATCGAGGCGGTGCTCGGCAACAAGGACGCGAGCGCGCCGGCGATCGTGAGCGTAGCGCCTGGTATGTCGGTGCGTCAGGCCATTCGCTTGATGGCGCTGCACAACGTGTCGCAGGTGCCCGTTATGGATGGCGCCGTGTGCATCGGCAGCGTGGCCGAATCGCAGCTCACGTCGAAATCACTGGCCGATCCGAAGGTGCTCGACCAGTCGGTCAGTGACGTGATGGATCAGCCATTCCCGGTTGTTGAAAGCGATCAGCCGGTGGAGAGCGTAGCGAAGCTGTTATCGAAGAGCAACCGCGCGGTATTGATGAAAAAGGACGGCGTGGTGCAGGGCATCGTGACGCGCTTCGATGTGCTCGAACACCTGATGCATCGGTAGCGCACGGGCAACCGATGCGACGTTACAGCGTGACGCGCGTCGTCTGGATGGGACCTTGTGGTGTGAGTGTCCCGTCGGCGGCGCGCGCATAGGTGAACCAAAGCACGTTGGCCTCGGTCGACGTACTCATGTAGCCGCCGATGCTCGTGTACGGCACGCGCACCTCGGCGCCCTGCACGAGTTTCGCGCACTGCGCACCGCATGGCGGATACAGCGCGATCGTCATCTGGTCCTTGTCGACGATCATGTAGCCGACCACGAACTCCGTGGTGTTCCGCAGCGTAAGCGTGGGGCGTGCCGCTTTCACGATCAGCGTGCCGGCGACGATGCCTTGATTCGGTGTCGGCGCACTGTTGCTGCCGTCCACGATCGTGGACTCCTGCGTACAGGCCGAGAGTGCGAGCACACCGATCGTGTACAGCGCTGTCGTTCGCATGGCGGATCTCCAGTGAGGTGTTGTGCCCCGAGTGTCACACCCTCGGCGCTGCGTTACTTCGTCCCAGCTGTCACGTCTCCCTTACACGATACGGAACGCGATGGCTCGCTGATGAGCTGCCCGACCAGTATCGGTCCTGTCATGCCCTTCATGATCAACGTACTCGACCGGTTCACGGACGCGCTTGGTGCACCGCTGCGGGACTTCAGCCGCGGCCGTCTGGCCGCGCTGTTTGCCGATCCGCGTCCCTCGACGTGGGAAGATGCCCACGGTGTCGTCATCAATGCGCAGGGGCTCACGCTCTGGCAGGCGTGGATCGCGGTGGACCTGTCCGCGCCGCATACGGGACGGAACGTGACGCTCGACCCGTTCGATCACGTGATCGTGCTGCAGGAATGGGCTCGCATTCCGGATGAAGCGATGCTCGCCCGCGCGATCGCGTTTGCGCTGAGCAGCGACGACGCAGACTGACAGCGCGGACGGATTCGGATGTAGCTTTGACGCATGCGAATCACCGTGTTGCTGGGCGGCGTGTCCGCCGAACGTGAGGTCTCCCTGTCGTCGGGGCTGCGGATCGCGGTCGCGCTTCGCGCGAAGGGCCACGAGGTCATCTGTCTCGACCCCGCTGAGGGCGTCCTGACCCGTGAGACGGAGCGCGCGCTGTTGGCCGCCGGCGTGGGCAGTGCGCCGCCGTCGCTCGCTGCGCTGGCTGGGCTGTCGGCACATTCCCTGTCTCCGGCCCTTGGCACCCTGACCGAGATCACCGACGCTGAGTGCGTGTTTCTGGCGCTGCACGGCGGTCAGGGCGAGGACGGCACGGTGCAGGCCCTGCTGGACCTCGTGGGCGTGCCGTACACCGGCAGCGGTCACCTGGCGAGCGCACTGGCCATGGACAAGCACCTGTCGAAGGTGGTGCTCCGCGCCGCCGGGGTGGCCACCGCCAATTGGATGATGGCGCCGGCAAACGGGGAGATGGACGCCGAGGAGGTGGGGCGTCAGTTGGACTGGCCGGTGGTGGTGAAGCCGTCGAAGCAGGGGAGCACGGTCGGACTGTCGATCGTGCGCGAGCCCGGTGAACTGGCCGCGGCTGTGACCGAGGCCTTCAAGTACGACGACGAGGTCATGGTCGAGCGGTTTGTGCCGGGGCAGGAGCTGACGGTGGGGATTCTCGGCGACGTGGTGCTGCCGACGATCGAGATCGTGCCCGTCAAGGAGTTGTACGACTACGAGTGCAAGTACACGCCGGGGATGGCGAAAGAGTTCGTGGCCGAACTGTCGCCGGAGATCGAAAGCACGCTGGCTGATCAGGCGCGGAAAGCGTTTGTGGCGCTGAAACTGGGTGGATACGCCCGAATCGACTTCCGACTGGACCCTCACGGGCAGCCGTGGTGTCTTGAGGCCAACACGTTGCCCGGGATGACGCCGACCAGTCTCATCCCACAGGCGGCGGCCGCCGCCGGTGTCTTGTTTCCGGATCTCTGTGAGCGCATCGTGCATCTGGCGCTCACGAACCGGGATCGGCTACGGAGCTGACTCCGTTCATTCCGTAGCTCTTCTCGCGTCTTTGTCGCGTCCTGCCATGGCCTACGTCACGTACGACGATTTCGATCAGCCACGTAACCCCTCCGCCGTGTACTGGCTGATCGGGTTGTGCGTGGGCGTGTACTTCGTGCAGGCGACGTTGGTCGGCGACGCGAACATGGCGAACTGGCTTGGGTATTCGGCCGGCGATCTGGCGTCGCATTCGTTGTGGACGATCGGCACGTACATGTTCGTGCACGGCGGCATGATGCATCTGCTGCTCAACATGTGGACGCTGTGGTTGTTCGGACCGCGCGTGGAGCGGGCGTGGGGCAGCAGCACCTTCGTGTGGTATTACCTCTGGTGCGGCATCGGCGGTTGGGCGTTTCACTACATGTTCCAGCGCAACGGCGGCACGCTGGTTGGCGCGTCGGCGGCGATCCTCGGCATCGCGGTGGCGTACGCCTCGCGCTGGCCCGACGATGAAGTGCTGTTCTTCGGTGTGGTGCCGATGAAGGTGAAGTGGCTGGTGGTGTTCATGGCGCTCATCAACATCACGATGGCCGTGGTCGATTCTGGCAGTCTTGGCGGCACCGCGTACGCGGCGCACATCGGCGGCATGTTGGCAGGGTGGGTGTATCTCCGCGCGCCGGGCGCCGGCAGCCTGGGTCGTTTCCGGAGTCGCATCGCGTCCGCGCCGGATTATGGCGACGACACCCCACGCGCCGTGCCCAAGTCGTCGCGTCCGCGCGAACGGGAAGTCGACGATATCGTTGCGCAGAGTAAGGCGGCGGTGTCGCGTGTCCGCCCCGAGCCGCGTCCCACGCCACGTCCCACGCCACGTCCCGGCCAGACGGCGGTAGCACCGCAGCCGAGCACCGCCTTGGATGCCGTGCTGGACAAGATCGCGGCTGACGGCATGTCGAGTCTGACGCAGGCCGAGCGGCTGCTGCTGGACGAATGGTCCAAGCGCTTGCGGGACCTCACCTGACCGGTCGGAGTTCTCGCATTACATTCGAGCATGCCTAAGCCTGAACTCCTCGAGACGTTTCCGAATCCCTACGGGGATCGCAAGTACGAAATTTTCATGGAGACGACGGAGTTCACGTCGCTCTGTCCGCTGGGTGGCATCGAGACGGATGCCGCGGAATTGAAGTTGCTGGAAGGCGGTGCGCCCGACTTCGCGACGATCCGGATCACGTATCAGCCGGCCGAGGTGTGTCTCGAGCTGAAGAGCCTGAAGATGTACCTGTGGAGCTTCCGCAACGACGGCATCTTCTACGAGCGTGCGGTGAACCGGATCCTCGACGATCTCGTGGCGGCGTGCGATCCGCACACGATGACGGTGGTGGGTGATTTCAACGTGCGTGGCGGCTTGAAGAGCATCATCACGGCGACGGCTTCTAAACGCTGAGTAGGGAGTAGGGAGTAGGGAGTAGGGAGTAGGGGGTAGGGAGCGCGCGGCCGGCCATCTGTCGCCGGCTCAGCGCTTGCGGAAAGCCCCCCGGGTTGGTTAGGCTCAGGGTCTGTTGGTGGTACGGCTTGGTAGCTCAGTTGGTAGAGCAGCGGACTGAAAATCCGCGTGTCGGCGGTTCGATTCCGTCCCAAGCCACTGAAAACATACGGCGCTCCGATTTCGATCGGGGCGCCGTTTTTCGTTGCGCCGTCCTTGTGGGACGAACGATCGAAACTCAGGCTTAAGATCGCTATCCTCACCCGGACTGGAACGCCAATGAAAGTGTCCTGCTGCAGTCTTGCGGCGATCGCGCTCGTGTTCGATGTCAGCGCCGCGTCGGCGCAACCACGAACGCCGCTGTCGGGCTGTCCCGACCTTACGTCATTGCGTGCAACCGCGATGCGTACGACGCTGAGAAGCGCTGAAGCGATAGCCTCTGATGCCCTCATCGCGCGGGGTCGGGCAGCGACGCGCACGTTCTCGGGCGACAATGTCGCAAAAGCGATCTCGTTATTCGAGCAAGCGGTGCGAGCGGATCCGACGAATACGTCGGCGTATTTCTCGCTGGCGCGCGCATACGCAATCGCAGCGGTACATGAGCGTGCCGAAAAAGATTGCAGTAGAACGTGCGCGCGAGAATCTCGCAAAAGGTCGCGCACTGAGTCCAGCGAGTATTGAGGGTTTACAACTGCTGGCCGATCTGACGCTTCGTGACCACCACGATTACGCGTGTGCGAAAAGTATTCTCGAGACCGCGTTGCGGCTCGACCCCAAAAACGCACTGTCGAATCACTATTACTCGCAGTTGTTAAGCGGCATGGGTGAATTCGATCGTGCCTTTCAGTACTCGGATACAGCCCTCGCATACGCGACGGCCGACACACGCGCGACGGTATTGAACAATCTTGGCCGGCCGCATTATATGGCCGGACATTACGACTGGGTCTTGACCAAATACTACGACAGCGACCCGAATGCCGCGCTCGCGCATTTCTACCGCAGCCTCGCGTATGGTGGCACGGGACTGTTTGCCAAGGCACTTGATGAAGCGAAGGCGTATCGGGAATCGGATCGAGCCCGCGATGCCGGAGGCATCGGCATGATCGCACTGGCGTTCGCTAACGCGGGCCAGCAAGACACGGCACGGGCTGTTTTGAGCGAGCTGCTGCAGCGTGATGCGCGAGGAGAGCATGTGGTCGAATACCGTATCGCCGCGGTGTATGCCGCGCTCGGCGATCGCGACGAAGCCTTCCGCTGGTTGGACAAGGAAATTGTCGATACAGACGGTCTCGGATCGTGGCTCGTGTGGCTGAACTATGACCCCGTCTGGAAGGACCTGCGCAAGGACGCTCGTTGGAAGGGCATTCAAACGAGAGCCGGCTGGTAAGACGTGATCAGCCTATCCACCGCGCCCCACCAGCGTCCTACTTAAGCCGCCCTTTCAGCTCAGTAAGCCAGTGCTGCGCCATCACCACCGCTGGCTTGGTCGCGCCGGCACCGC
>JBBQAK010000136.1:0-9189 GCA_038316215.1 Gemmatimonadales bacterium
CGGCCGCCCCGGCCTGCTTAACGGACTGTGGTTGGTTTTGCGCTACCGGGGGCGCGTTGCTCCGCCACCGCGCCCCCGTTTTTTGTCGTATGTTCCGTCATGCGCACACTCTCTGCTCTCCGCGTGGTTGTCCTGGGGCTCGCCGCATCACTCGCGCTGGGGTGCTCCGATCGCACGCCGGCCCTTCACGTCGGCGATGCCGAGCGTGGCCTCGCGCTGATGACGGCGTTCCGTGACTCACTTCCTAGCCACAGTGGCAATGCCCTGCGGTGCACGAGTTGTCATCTCGACAATGGCACGCGAGCG
Organism: Gemmatimonadales bacterium; assembly: GCA_038316215.1. Lineage (GTDB taxonomy): Bacteria > Gemmatimonadota > Gemmatimonadetes > Gemmatimonadales > Gemmatimonadaceae > Gemmatimonas. The sequence goes on from JBBQAK010000136.1 coordinate 307, forward strand.
ACTGCCATGTCGTGGCTGGGCACGGCGGCGCGTTATCCGCGCTACCGGTCGCGCCCAGGCGCTGACGAGACGTTGGCCCGTCGCGTGAACGAGTGTATCGCTCGCAGTTTGGCGGGTCGTATGTTGCCCGAAGATGGCCAGGAGATGCGCGATATGCTGGCGTATCTCGAAACGCTGCGCTCGTCGCCACGCCCCGCCTCGGTTGACTCCGTCACGCTGGTGGGCGTGGTTGCGCGCGGTGCCATCGGCTTTGCCGGGCAGTGCGCCCGCTGCCATGGCGCGAACGGGCAGGGAAACCCTACGTTCAATGCCCCTGCCGTCTGGGGCATCGACAGCTATGCGATCAGCGCTGGGATGGCGCGGCAGTTCACGCTGGCCATGTTTCTACGCCACAACATGCCGTTTGACAGCGCGGGCGTGCTCGCACCGCAGGAGGCAGCCGACATCGCGGCGTTCGTGCTGACGCAGCCACGACAAGATCATCCCGGGAAAGAGCGGGACTGGCCCAAGGGGGATCCGCCCGCTGATGTGGCCTACACGACCACGGCCGCCGTCGCCGCGGGGAAGCCCTTGCCGCCGGATCGCCCGTTGTTGCCCCGTCGCGTGTTGCCGGATTCACTCATTTCTCGCCGCTGAGTACCGCTATGACACAGGACAATGCTTCATCGTCGGGTCGTCGCTCGTTCCTTTCTCGTCTGGTGACCGTCGGGGCGGCGCTCGGGGTCATCGCGCCACGCACGGCAAGTGCCCTCGGGCCGCTCTCACCGTCGCCAGCAGCGGCGGACGATCCGTGGGTCGCTCGACTGAAGGGAACGCAGCGTGTGGTGTTTCACTCGCATTTGGCGAGTGACGGTATCGCGCTGCGTTGGGCGCAGACCTTTCTCGACACGCAGAAGAGCGCGTACGGCCTCACCGACGCTGACAGCAGCGTCGTGGTTGGGTTGAATGGCCGTGCGATCGCGTTGTTGTTCAACGACGTGATCTGGCGAAAGTATCCCATCGGCGAGACGCTGCAGATGCCGGGGGTAACCAACGCGAACGGCGCGCTCGTGGCGCAGCTGGTCTCCCGTGGCGTGATCATTCTGGCATGCAACAACTCGCTGCGTGCGGCAGGGCAGCGATTTCTTCCCGAGGCCCAGCGGGGCGATGCCGCGCTGCGTACGGCATTTTCGGATGAGGCCAGGGCGAATCTGCTTCCTGGCGTCGAGGTCGTCCCGGCGATGATCGTGACGCTACAACAGGCCCAAGACCGCGGCTGCCGATACATCTACGGCGGCGGCTGAGCTCGCCCCAATGGTACAGAGAGCGGGCGGAAGCCGAGCGGCCGCCGCCCGCTTCATTTAGATGCGCGGCAGGGTGACGCCGCGCTGACCCTGATACTTCCCCTTCTTGTCGCCATAGGACACTTCGGGCGGCTCGTCCCCGGTGAAGAAGACCACCTGCGCGATGCCCTCGTTGGCGTAGATCTTCGCCGGTAGCGGCGTCGTATTCGAGATCTCGAGCGTCACGTAGCCCTCCCACTCGGGTTCAAAGGGCGTGACGTTCGTGATGATGCCGCAGCGGGCGTACGTGCTCTTGCCCACCGTGAGCGTGAGCACATTCCGCGGAATCCGGAAATACTCGACGCTGCGGGCCAGGGCGAAGGAATTTGGCGGCACAATGCAAACATCGCCCTCGAACTCCACAAAGCTCTTCGGATCGAAGGCCTTTGGATCGACGATGGAGCTGAGCACGTTCGTGAAGATCTTGAACTCCCGGGCGACACGCATGTCGTACCCGTAGGAGCTCACGCCGTAGGAGATGACGCCTTCGCGCACCTGACGGTCCTCGAACGGTTCGATCATACCATGCTCACGCGCCATGCGCGTGATCCAGCGGTCAGAGCAGAGCCCCATGAGGCGGGAGGGATGAAGGTGACCCGTGCCGGATAGGACCAGACGGTCCGCTCCGTGGCGCACGATCGGCGCGAAACATAGTCGAAACGCCGGTGGAACGTACGGACGAGTCGCGAGACAGGCCAAAGTCACTTCGCCGGTTACTTCGCGTCACCGACTATGCACCGTGCCGTTGAGTGCAGGCGGTCGTTCGGGTACCTTCCCCATGCTGCATTGTGAATTCTTTCACGAGGGCAGGATGCGCCTCGGCGCGACCACCCGCAAGCGCTTGCGATGCTACGAACTTATCTGCCGGTTTTGCTCCTGTTGGGCTTTGTGATCATCAACGCGGTGCTGATTCTCGGCATCGCGCATCTTACCGTGCGCGCGCAACCCACGGCCGTCAAGTCGCAGCCGTACGAGTCGGGCATGAGCCCCCTCGGCGATGCCCGCGAGCGTTTCTCGGTCAAGTTCTATCTTGTGGCCATGCTGTTCATCGTGTTCGATATCGAAACGGTGTTCATGATCCCGTGGGGCGTCTACTATCGCCAACTGTCCTGCAAGGTCCCGATGATTGCAGGGGCCTGTCCGACTGGTCAGTTGTCGTTTTTTGGTCTCGGTGAGATGCTCGTCTTCGTGGCCATTCTCGTCGTCGGTTTTGTCTATGTCTGGAAGAAGGGAGCGTTGACGTGGGATTGATCTCTCCCGCCGAGAGTCGGCTCGTGCAGGTCGATCCTGGCGCGCAGGATGGCTGGATTACCTCGCGGCTCGATTTCCTCGTGAATTGGGCGCGTGCGGGCTCACTGTGGCCGATGCCGTTCGGTACGGCGTGCTGCGCCATCGAGTTCATGGCGACCGCGGCGAGCCGCTTCGACTTGGCACGGTTTGGCATGGAGCGTCTCAGCTATTCACCGCGACAGGCCGACGTGTTGCTGTGTGCCGGACGCGTGCCGCTCAAGCTTGCCCCGGTCATCCGGCGCATTTATCAGCAGATGCCGCAGCCGAAGTGGGTGATCTCGATGGGTGCCTGCGCGTCCACCGGCGGCATGTTCGACAACTATGCCGTCGTGCAAGGCATCGATACGATCATTCCGGTCGACGTGTACGTGCCGGGATGTCCGCCGCGTCCGGAAGCGCTCATTTACGGCATCATGATGCTGCAGAAGAAGGTGATGCAGGAGCGGATGAAGGACACCACGCGACACGTGGAGATCGTGCCCGACACCGAGAGTCAACTCTATATTCCGCCGTCCCGCATCGACGAACTCTCGGAACCGTTTGGCAACTCGGTGCATCAGACCCGGTCGGCACCGTGACCGCGCCGATCGTGCCCGCAATTGACGGCGCCTCGCCCTCCGTGGCGCTGCAGGCGGCGATTGCCGCCGACGTCAACGGTTCTCCGATCACGCCCACGAACATCGCGCATCGTGGCGGTCCCGTGAATCCCTCAGCCGCTGCGTTGGGCGCGCGCTTCGGAGCGGCCATCGTCCGTACCGATGTCACGTGGGGCGAGACCACCGTGTTCGTCACAAACGACGCGCTGCACGACATCGTGCGCTGGCTGCACGATGAGCCGAGTGAGCGGTATGACTATCTGGTCGACGTGACGGCGGTCGAGCATCGCGATGCCGAGCGTCCGATCGAAGTCGTGTGGCATTTGCGCGCCCTCGCCCATCGTCGCTTCCTGCGACTCAAGGTCGAACTCCCGAAGCGTGCACCGTTGTCCGTGGCGTCGATCATGGACATCTACAGCGGTGCCGATTGGCTCGAGCGTGAGTGCTATGACATGTTCGGCATCCGATTCGAAGGACATCCCGATCTCCGGCGGCTCCTGCTTTGGGAGACCTACAAAGAGGGCTATCCGCTTCGGAAGGATTTTCCGTTGCGTGGCCGGTTCAGCCGCGCGGAACAGCTCAAGCAGGCGCTGGCTGCCGATCCCGAAGCGCGGTATTCCATGGAAGAGCTGTCCATCGCCGATGCATTCGATTCGTTGCCCGAAGATATGAAGCGCCGACTCGCCGAGCGTGCCGAACGAGACGACGTCAACGACGAGGTGGGCGAATGAGCTCGCGGCGTACGATTGAAGTCGCGCTTGGCACGAGCGGGCTCGATGCGCAGGGTATGCCGTTGCGCGCCCCGCTTGTGGCGCAGGGCGGCAAAGCGGTCGCCCTCGACTCCTCGGTCATGGTGCCGGAGCCCGAAATGGGCTCTGATCACATGCTGATCAACATCGGGCCGCAGCACCCCGCTACGCACGGTGTGTTGCGCCTGGTGCTCGAGCTCGACGGCGAAACGGTGGTGCGGTGCATTCCGCATATCGGCTATCTGCATTGCGGCTTCGAAAAGATCGGTGAGTATCGCCAGTACAATCAGATTATCCCATGGACCGATCGCGAGGATTATCTCAACTCGCCGGGCAACAATGTCGCGTTTGTGCTCGGTGCCGAGCGGCTCTTCGGCGTGGGGATGACCGACCGTTGCAAGGTGCTGCGCGTCATCCTCATGGAGTTATCGCGCATCATCTCACACCTGGTCTGGCTGGGTACCACGTCGGTTGATCTGGGCGCGTTCACACCGTTCCTGTGGCTCTATCAGGAACGAGAGAACGTGTACAACCTGCTCGAGGGCTGGGTGGGTGCACGGCTCACGACCACGGCGACGCGCGTGGGTGGGATGGCGGCGGACATTCCCGACGGTTGGCTCGACGGGCTGCGCGCGTTTCTCCGCGGTTTCCCGAAGACGCTGGAAGAATCGGTGCGCATGCTCGAGACCAACGCGATCTGGGCCGGTCGTACGGTTGGCCTCGGCGCGATGAGTGCGCAAGAAGCGGTCAACGCCGGACTGTCCGGCCCGATGCTGCGCGCGTCGGGGGTGGCGTACGATGTGCGCAAGGACTTCCCGTACCTCGACTACGAGACGTACGACTTCGACGTCGTGGTGGGAACGGCCGGCGACGTGTACGATCGCTTTCTGGTGCGAGTGGAAGAGATGCGTCAAAGCGTGCGTATTCTCGAGCAGGCATTGCAGCGCTTGCCCGACGGCCCCGTGAATATCGACGATCCGCGTCTCATTCTCCCGCCGAAGCACAAGGCGACGAGTGAGATGGAGTCGATGATCCACCACTTCAAGCTGGTGATGGAAGGCCCGCGCCCGCCGGCCGGCGAATGCTACGTGCCGGTTGAGAGTCCGAAGGGTGAGAAGGGGTACTACATGGTCAGCGACGGCACGTCGAAGCCGGCGCGCTGGCGCATTCGTCCGCCGTCGTTCGTGAACCTGTCGGCGATCCCGAAGATGGTGGAAGGACATTTGCTGTCGGACGTGATTGCGATCAACGCCAGCATCGACATCGTGATGGGAGAGATCGACCGTTGAGTCATGGCCCCTCCGCCAGCGGCGGCGCACTTGTTGCGGCCCCGCCGCATGGCACGCACCACGATGAACCACACGTTCCCGTGTTCGTCGGAGACACTCGTGTCGAACTCGATCGCATTTTGTCGCGCTATCCCACGAAGCAGGCAGTCCTGTTGCCCGCGTTGTGGATGCTGCAGGACGCGCGTGGCTGGGTGAGTGAAGGCGGCATCGAAGAAGTCGCCGCGGTACTCGAGATCACGCCCGCCTATGTCAAGGGTGTCGTGAGCTTTTATACGATGTACCACCAGCATCCGGTGGGTCGCCACTTTATTCAAGTCTGCACGACGACGCCTTGCAACGTGTGCGGTGCCGAGGATGTCGTGAAGTCGCTGCTCGAGCACACCGGGTGCGGCGACCTCGGACTTACGAGTGCCGATGGCCGTTTCACGGTGGTCGAGGTCGAATGCCTCGGCGCCTGCGGCTTCGCCACACCGATCATGATCAACAACGATTTTGTGGAATCGGTAACACCGGAGTCGGTGTCGCGGATTCTGTCGGAGCTGAAGTAATGGGGTACCCGCATCCGTCGCACCCACGTGAGACGCCGATTCTGTCGAAGTATTTCGGCGATCCCGAGGCCCGCACGCTCGCCGGCTGGCGCGCGCGAGGTGGGTATGAGGCGCTCGAGAAGGCGCTGAACACCGATCCACAGGAACTGCAGACGGTCGTCAAGGATTCCGGCCTGCGCGGACGTGGCGGCGCCGGCTTCCCGACGGGCCTGAAGTGGTCGTTCATGAAGCCCGACGGCAAGACGCACTACCTCTGCTGCAACGCGGACGAATCGGAACCCGGCACCTTCAAAGATCGCGAGATCATGCGTTGGACGCCGCACGGCCTCGTGGAAGGCGTCGCCCTTGCCGCGCACGCGATTTATGCGCAGACCGCATACATCTACATTCGCGGTGAGTTCACCGAGCCGTACGCGCGTGTGTGTGCGGCCGTCGACGAAGCGTACGCCGCCGGCATTCTCGGTCCGAACGCCATGGGTTCCGGCAAGCACGTGGACGTGCACGTCCATCGCGGGGCGGGGGCGTACATCTGCGGCGAAGAAACGGCGCTGATGAATTCGTTGGAAGGACGCCGCGGCAATCCGCGCATCAAGCCGCCGTTTCCGGCCGTGGCCGGTCTGTTCGGGAAGCCGACAACGATCAACAACGTCGAGACGCTGACGACGGTACCGTACATCATCAAGAACGGTGCGGAGTGGTACAAACAGTACGGCCGTCCGGACAATCCGAAGAGCATCGGCACCAAGCTCTTCTCGGTGTGTGGCAACATCAGCCGTCCTGGTAACTACGAAGTCGCGCTCGGCTTTCCGTTCAAGGATTTTCTCTATGACCTGTGCGGTGGTCCGCTCGAAGGTCGTGAGATCAAGGCCGTGATTCCCGGTGGCTCGTCGGTGCCGATCCTCACGCGGGAGGAGGCCGAAGGGGCCATCATGGACTACGAAGGATTCGTCGCATCGGGCACCATGCTTGGATCCGGCGGCGTCATCGTGTTCGATGATCGGCAGGACATGGTGCGACAGATCGCACGCCTCACGCGCTTTTACGCGCATGAGAGTTGCGCGCAGTGCACGCAATGCCGTGAAGGCACGGCGTGGATCACGCGCATCATGGAGCGCATCCGCGATGGACAAGGCACGGCCGAGGATCTCGATACGCTCGTGGCCATTTCCGAAGGCATGAGTGGCAAGACCATTTGCGTGCTGAGCGATTCCTGCGCGACGCCCGTGATGTCGGGTCTCAAGAAGTTCCGGCACGAGTTCGAGGCGAAGATCGCCGCGAACACGTCGATGGTCACCGTACCGGGGGCGTTCCGCGCCTCCGCCGCGTGAGGCACTGATGGCTGAGGTGAAGATGGTATCGCTCACGATCGAAGGCCGTCCGGTTACGGTGCCGGATGGGATGTCGATTCTGGAAGCGGCCAAGACCGCCGGTGTGCTCATTCCGCACTACTGCTACCACCCGGGACTCCCGGTGGCGGGCGTGTGTCGTATGTGCCTCGTCGAAGTCGAGAAATTCCCGAAGCTCGCGCCAGCGTGTGCCACGACGGTGGGGGAAGGGCAGGTCGTGCACGTGCATTCTCCGAAGGCGCTGGAAGCCCGCAAGGGCGTGCTCGAGTTTCTGTTGATCAATCATCCGCTCGACTGCCCGATTTGTGATCAGGCGGGCGAGTGCGAGTTGCAGGACTACACGTTCGCCGAAGGACGTGCCGACTCGCGTTATCGCGAGCCGAAGCGTTTTAATCCGGCCGAAGATTTTGGCGGTGATGTCCTGTACGTACAGAATCGCTGCATCCTGTGCACACGCTGCGTCCGCTTCATGTCGGATGTCGCGCACGATCCGGTGTTGAACGTTTCGGAGCGTGGTGATCGCGCCTTCATCGGCAAGGCCGAGGGGCACGACCTCACGAATCCGTGGGCAGGGAATGTGGTGGATCTCTGCCCGGTGGGCGCACTGCTCTCGAAGGACTTCCTGAATCGTGCGCGGGCGTGGGAACTGGATCGCGCTCCAACCGTCTGCACCGGATGCAGCCAAGGATGCAACGCCGTCGCGGAGACGCGTGACAACGTCGTGGTACGACTGAAGCCTCGCGCCAACGATCAGGTCAATCAGTACTACATGTGCGAGGTCGGCCGTCAGGGCTATCGCGAGTTCAATCGTCGCGATCGCGCGGACCAGCCACTCGTGCGTCACGGAAACACGCTCACGATCGCCGAATGGGATGAGGCGGTCGCGCGCGCGGCGGAGTCAATTGCCGGTCGGCGTCTGGTCGTGTTGGCTTCGGCGAATCTCTCGAACGAAGCGCTGTTCCTGTTGGAGCGCACGATCGTCGCTGCGGGCGGTGCTGGTGTCTTCCGCCTCGAACGCGGAGAGGAAGCACCGCTGCCGGGCGCGCCGGATCTCGCGCTCCGGGAAGAGCGCGCGGCGAACGCCACGGCTGCGCGCCTGCTGGGCTTCACGGAAACGGCATCCATCGGATCGACGCTCCACGACGGCGACGCGTTGTGGATCGTCGGTGACCACCTCGATGGTGTGGATGCGGCTGATCTCGATCGCGCCTCGTCGATCGTGTTCGTCGGCACGACGCTGCCCGCGGCGCTCGAAGCGCGCGCGGCGGTTGTCCTGCCGATCACAAACATCGTCGAAGAAGAGGGCACGCTGACGAACCTGCGTGGGCGCGTGCAGCGGTACCTTCAGGCCAAGGCGGCTCCTGGCGTCGCGCGTCCTACGTGGTACGTGCTCGCCGACCTGCTCGCCGCAGTTGGTGGCGACGGCCGGTTCTACCTGCCGGCTGAAGTCTTTGCCGCGTTGGCCTCCACGCATGCCTCGTTCGCCGGCCTCGACTACGAAGCCTTGGGGCTGCGCGGACTGCCGATGATCGACGCCGGCATGCCCGCCGGTGCTCCTGAGGTGACGGCGTGATGCGGCTTCCTCTCGTCCCGCTGCTCGACCTCGCGAGCTGGTTCCCCGCGGCCGACCCGCAGCAGCAGCCGACGGCGATCGGCACGTTCGTGCTGGCCAGCGTCATCAAGATCTTGGTCGTGTTCGGCCTGTACATGCTCGGCGTCGCGCTACTGACCCTCGCCGAACGA
>JBBQAK010000052.1:0-13532 GCA_038316215.1 Gemmatimonadales bacterium
CGAGTAGTTCGACGCGGAGACGTACAGCATCTGTGTCGCCGGATCGTACGATCCGCCGGCCCAGTTCGCGACTCCGTTGGTGGGCCCCTGCGAGAGCGTACCCAGCAAGCCCGTCGCGCTACTCACGATGGGTGGTGTGAAGATCGGCCCCAACTTGAAACGGGACGCGACGGCTACACCGGCGTCCTTGAGTGCTGGCGTGTAATCAATGAGATCCTCGAGCGACACACCGTTGCGCGCGAACGCTTTCGGTTTCGTGGGCATCGGCTGCGTGGGCGAGTACCACTCGCCGGGCACGTTGCCCTGCTCCACCGCCATCTCGTTGATCGGCCACACCGGCTTGCCCGTGACGCGATCGAACACATACAGGATGCCCTGCTTGGTAGGCACCGCCACGCTCTTGATCGCCTTGCCACCCACCGTGATGTCGGCCAAGATCGGCGCCGAGGCCAAGTCGAAATCCCAGATAGGATGATGGACCATCTGGAAGTGCCACTTCTTCACACCGGTTTGCAGATCGAGACAGACCAAGCTCTCGCAGTACAAGTTGTTCCCGGGGCGATGGCCACCATAGTAGTCGCCGGTCGGAGACTCCACCGGCAGATACACGAGTCCGAGTGTTTCGTCGATCGTGAGCTGCGTCCAGACGCCGGTGTTTCCCGCCGTTTCGGCGGAGTTGGCGAGCCAAGTGTCGTAGCCAGGCTCACCCTTCTGCGGAATGGTGTGAAAGATCCACAAGCGTTTGCCCGTGCGCGCGTCGTAGCCGCGGATGTAGCCCTTGTTGTTGCGCATGGACTTGGGCGTGCCGCCCTCGCGGAATGCGGCGCCGACTACAATCACATTGCGCGCGACCACTGGCGCACCCTGAAAGCCCGCTTCACCGGTCACAAGATCAGGGAGAATCGCCTGATCGAAGTCGGTTTTGAGATCCACCACACCGCTATCACCGAAGCTGACAATGCGTTGACCGGTTTTGACATCCAGCGCCACCATACGATAGCCGGGTGTCACGTACAGAATGCGTGCACTCCGTCCGTCGCTCCAATACGAGAGTCCACGACCGGACAACGGTCGCGCTGCCGCCGCGCCACGTGCGCCCTCGTCCTCGATGTGCGTCCACAGTTTCGCGCCGGTGGCGGCATCCAGCGCCACCACCGCACGGCTCGTTCCCGCTGTGGTGTACAGCACACCGTTCACCATGAGGGGCGTGCCCTCGAGCTTGAACTCAGGACGGGGCCCAAGCGAATCCGTCTTGAAACGCCACGCCACTTCGAGCGTGTTGAAATTCGCGGCCGAAATCTGGTCGAGTGGTGAGTAACGCGTACCGCGCGTGTCGCCGGTGTGACTGGGCCACTCGCCAGCGGCAGTGGTGAACGGACGGGGCGCGGACTGGGCGGCACCGACAGAAGCCAACGACATGGCGCACAGTGCGAACGGTGCACCACGGAGAAAAGAGCTGATCAAGGTCATCGCGTCAGGGAAGTGGCTTCTTGGCGGCGTTGGCTTTGCGCGCCGCCACCAGTTTGTCGAATTCGTCTTGCTCGAGATACGTCACATCGATCCAGTTGTGCGCCATCTCATCGACCGTGCGATCGCCCCAGCCCACCCACTGCGACGGGTCGGGATTGGTGGGATTCGAGGCGGTGTTGTCATGCCACGCGGTGAAGGCCAGTGTCGTGCCTTTGGGCAACAACGGCGCGGAGTTGGCGGCGTACACGTAGTTGATATGCCAATTCCATTGGAAATTGTTGACCACGCTGAGCACTTCTTTGCGTCCGTCGGGGTAAATCGCTTCCAGCGACATCGCTTTACCGCGCATGTGCATGTGTGGCTGGAAATTCTCCAGCCGCGCAGGCGCTTGCAATACATAGAAGTTCTGCGTGATCGTCTTCTCGTTGGGCGGAATGTCCAGCTCGCGGTCACGCGACAGGTCGAACATGCGCAACACTGTGCGATGTGACGGCACAAATCCCTTCGGATAGAAGTAGACCGCCATCTCTACCTGACTGTTCTGGATCTCTTCGCCGATCGCATGCATGTGCACTTCCCATCGGATCTGCGAGCCCGGCAACATCAACTTGCCCGCGTCTTCCGGAAACATCTGTCCGGTTTTCCCAACGGCCCATTCCATGAACAGTCCGGCATTCGACTGATGATCATGCGCCGTGCTCGCTAACCCCGTCACGCCCTGCTCGGGTTGCAATAGATACGCCAACACATGGTGCACGATCTTGCGATCGTTGCCCCGTACCGGCTTCACTTCGATGGCGCGCACCCAGCGCGGCTCGGTCAGTCCCGTTTCCACGACCGGCCGAAACCACTTGTCCTGCGTTTTAGCCGCAAGCGTATACGGTTTCGAACGGATAATGAGATCGGGCGTGCCGAGTGAGTCGGCCAACTGCCACCGATTGGGATCGGGGAAGGTGATGGCCGGCGGCATGTCCTTCGGGTCGCCCATGGGGGTGCCCCCGTCCACCCAGTTCACGATCGTGGCGATTTGCTCGTCGCTCAGGCCACCATCGTTCTTGAACTCCTGGATGCCGATGGTGCGATCGATGTGCCACGGCGGCATCAGTCGATCGGCGACTTTACTGCGGATCCGTCGCGAATACTTCTTCGCGTCTTCGTAGGTCAGCAGCGACATCGGCGCGATCGATCCGGGCTGATGACACGTCTGACACTTTTGCTGCAGAATGGGCGCTACGTCTTTGGCATACGTCATCGCGCGCGCACTATACACGGCGACCGAGGCCGGCTTCACGGACGCCGGCGCGGCGCTACGAACCGCGGCGAACGGATTCTGCGCGTGTGCCGCCGTGCTGTGGCCCGACAACGCGCACAGCGCGACGGCAAGCGGGAGGAATCGGGCAAGGCGGCGGTTGGGCATCGGCGAGTACCTGGTCGGGAGGAAGCCATTGCGCGTCATGGTGTCACCACCACCTTCACGAAACTATTGGTCCAGCAGCACTGCGCGTGTCCGGCGGTCATCACGTTGGAATCGTTGGCGCGCACGCGGATGACGTACTCTCCCGCTCGTGCGAACGTGACCGTCGTGCGACCCGTCCCGCCCGTTGGCGTGAGCCGATTGGTGGGCGTGCCGAATGCCACGTCGCCTGGCCCTTGGTGCGCGAACCACGTGAGGTCCACGGGTGCCTTTGTTTTCCCGTCATCCACGGCGTCCACGGTCAACTCCATCGCCTTCCCCACCGTGGCTCGCCATGGACCGACGGTCACACCGAGTGGGCCACGCCCCCCCGCACCGGTCGGCGAAAAACGCAGCATCGGCGGCGTGTTGTCCGCGCTCGCTTCCCCTTGGATCGCGTCGATCTCCCAATCCGGCTTGAGACTCCCGGGGATCGCGAAGGTTTGCCCGCGGTCTTTGAGCGTCCACACCACGGTTTTGGTGCCGAAATCCGCAGGCACCACCACCGCGAACACGCCCCACTGTCGACGAGGTGCGAACGCACTCGGCTGTCCCTGATTGGCCGGACCGGGCGCGATGAAGTTGCTGTCGCCAATCGGCACCTGCATCTGCTCGGTGCCGTTGCGATTCAGGTAGCCGAAGGAAATGCTGTAGGTGCCATCGGCGTTGCGGTACCACCCCTCGAAGACCGGCGTGACCGACTGGCCGCTTGGGCTCATCGGTGCGAGCGAGGATTGCGACCAGGCGTTCGGCGCCACACACGAGGTGGCGAGAAAGAACGCGACGTAGCGCAGCGCGATTGGAGCAGGACGCAATGCCGCCTCCGAGGGGGGGAATTCCTGTTCTAATTACGGCGCGCTTCGGGTTGGCCGCAAGCACGCCGGCGCCGCCTACGGCATCAGAACCACTGACCCAGTCGCACGAACCACAGGTCGCCGCCGGCGGAATTGAAGCCGCGTTGGACCAGCAACGAGAGCACGTCCGTGCGGATCCCGGCACCGATGCGCGCACCGGTGATGACTTGGCCGGAAGACGTGTTCGGATCACGGCGCAAAAAGCCGGGCCCCGAGCCGGTCGCGCCAGTCATGATCTCCGCGATACCGCGGATGGGGCCGAGCACCGCCCGGGATGCGGCGAGCCCCACCATCGCCTCCTGTTCGCCGCGCCGTTCGGTCGTTTGCAAGCCGGCGAATCCATCGTACCCGCCGAGCACGAACTGTTGCTGCAACGGCGCCTGCCGCGACCAGCCGACGCGAAGGCGCGGCGTGAGGTCGACCAGCGGAATCGACCACGTCCGCTTGCTCTCCAATTGCAGGCGCTGGAAGCGCGTGTTCAGTTCACCGTCGATGGATAAGGGCCGGTCGACGATGTGATCACCCTTGGCGAGACGCAGCGTGACGCCAAGCGCGCTCACACCGTCCACCGCGCCGCCTCGCCACCAGCGGATATTCGGCGTGAGACTCAGTAACAACCCGAGCGGACCGCGACCGCTGACGCCGGCGGCGATCGACATATCCCGCGTGGTGATCGGATGGAGTTCGGTGCCGCTGTCGGTGAAGATCCGGATGTCCTCGGTGACGCTGCGGACTTCGGTGAGCAGCGGGGCCGCGCGCTGGAATACCGGAATGCGCCGTCGCAATCCGGCGCGATACTCCTGCCGGTACTTGCCGACGTCGAGCGTCACGGATCCCTCGATGGCCGACGCGAACAGGTCACGCCGAGCCATGCCGCCCCAAAGGCGTCCGCCAAGGTCGTTGTCGTAGGCCAGGCCCACGATGATCGACTGGCGGGCGCCGTAGACCGGGGCGACGCGCAGCCGCAGCGTGGAGTCGCTGCCGGTCGGATTGAGCCAGAGCGCCCGGTAGTCGTCGCTCTGACCCAGCTTCAGCAACCGGCCCCGCAGGCTGTCTTCGACGAGCGGCATGCCGACGCGCAGGCCGAGGGCGAATCGCAGGGTCTGCGCCTCGAGCCGCTTGGGATTCTCGATCGTGAGGTCGGTGAGCCGCGTGGGGACCGTTCGTCGGTTGGCGTAGGCGCTGTCCGCCCCGTCCCGCAGCGTGCGCACACAGCCCGCCTGCGCGAATACTTCCCGCGCTACCTCCATGCCGCTCTGCACCAACGAGTCCATGGCGGCGGGTGAGAAATCGAGCGGACTCGCATCCGTCGTGCGGTTGCGGATGATCAGGTCCTGCGGCCGGTAGCCCGTGGTGTCGTTGCGGAAGAGGTAGTCCGCCAGCTGAATCGCAACCTTGATCGGATCGCCGAGCAGGTCATCGCTGACGGTCGCCGTCGGCAGCGTGGAGACGATGAGCCGCTCGGCGCCCATCGCGCGTGCGATGTCCACCGGGATGTTGTCGGAGACGCCGCCGTCCATCAAGACGTCGTCGCCGATCACGCCCGGCGTGAACAGCAGTGGGATGGCGAACGACGCGCGCACCGCCTGCGCCAGATCGCCCGTCGCAATCACCACCGGCGTTCGGGTGGACATGCGCGTGGCGACGACCCGCAGCGGGATAGGCAGCCGGTCGAAATCGCCCCGGGCCAGCAGATTGCCACGGAGCATCAGCGCCGACATCAACGCGTTCACCTCGCCCTCGCGCACTGCGCCCGTTTGCAGCACAAAGCCCTGCCCGTTGTTCTCCCACACCGCGAATGTGGGCAGTCGGCCAATCACGACCGGGGCAACCGGGCTGTACGATCGGATGACATTCGTGATGGGCAGGGCGCGCAGCACGGAGTCGATGGCGTTGCCGCTGTAGCCGCTGGCGTACAACGCCCCCCCGATCGCTCCGATCGACGAGCCGACGATGAAGTCCGGCCGGATGTGCAGCGAGTCGAGCACCTTGAAGACGCCGATGTGCGCGAATCCCTTGGCCCCTCCGCCCGACAGCACAAGGCCGGTCTTCATCGGCCGGCAGCTCTGCGCCGCCGCCGGCGCAGCCGTGCACGCAGCGATCATGGCGACGACCACGAGGAAATCGAGCAGCTGCGGTCGGGCGGCGCGCGCGTGTGACATGGCGTTGACAGGAGTGGCTGACGTCGGCTGGCCGGCGGTCTCAAACCGTCCGTGTAGACGTCGCCGCATGCTCACAGAAAAGATAGCCACCTGCTGGGGGACGCTTGATCCCCCGGAGGTGGTGCATGCACCAGTGAGCGGCCACGATCGCACGGGAAGAAACTCGCCCACCGCTCAATGCCAAGAGACATAATTCAGGATCGCGTCGCCGGCCTCACCCTCATCGCCCCCCCGACTATGAAACTTTGCGCATTCCTCGCGACTTGCACGCTCGCACTCGCGACGCCGTCGCTGTCGGCTCAGGCACCAACCGCTGCCGCGCCAGTCACGGCCATCAAGGCCGGCCGCCTCGTCGATCCCGCCACCGGTACGATGGCGACCAACCAGGTCATCCTCGTGCAGAACGGCCGCTTCACGGCGGTCGGTGCGAATGTCGCGATCCCAGCGGGCGCGCAGGTGATCGACCTCTCCAAGCTGACGGTCGTGCCGGGCCTGGTGGACGCGCACAACCATCTGGCCCTGACGTACAAGGAGGTTCCGGAGCGCAATAGCTACTACATGACGACGATCCTCGATGACACGCCGTTGCGCGCGATTCAGGCGGTGTCGAATGGCATCCAGATGCTATCGGCCGGCTTCACGATCGTGCGCGACATGGGCAACAACGGCAAATACGCCGACATTGCGCTGCGGCGTGCGATCGAGCAGGGCTGGGTCCCCGGCCCCACGCTGATTCCGTCGGGGCTGATCATTGCCGGTATGGGTGGCCAGTTCTCGCCCAATCCGGAGATGGCCTTTGACCGGAAAATTGTGTATCCGGAATACCTCGAGGCCGATACGCCCGACGAGATCGTGAAGGCGGTGCGTCAGAATGCGCTCGTCGGCGCGCGCGTGATCAAGATCTGCGTGGACTGCAAGCTGTGGGGCTACAGCACCGACGAGATCCGGCTGGTGATCAGCGAGGCGGCCAAGGCGGGCCTGAAGGTGGAAGGACATGTGCAGAGTGTGGCCGGTGCGCATCGCGCCGTCGACGCCGGTATCTGGTCGATCGCGCATGACAGCGGCATGAACGACACGATCCACCGGATCATGGCGCAGAAGCATATTTTCCGCGCGGGTACTGAAACGCCCCTGTCGTTGGTCGGGCACACCACCGAAGCACGCTACCGGAATACGGTGGCCATGCTGCGGAACGCGTGGGAGAACAAGGTCCCGGTCACCTTCTCGACCGATGCGGACTACTATGTGCCGGGCAAGACGCGCGGTGAAGTGGCGATCGAGTTCGTCGAGACGTGGAAGGCCGCGGGGATCCCGGCCGCCGACATTCTCCGCGCGATGACGATCACGGGCTACGAAGTCAGCGAGACCAGCGCCACGCGTGGCCCCATCAAGCCCGGGATGTTCGCGGATCTCATCGCCGTGCCCGGCAATCCGTTGCAAACCATCGACGCACTCCGCGATGTGCAATTCGTGCTCAAGAACGGCATCGTGTTCAAGAAGGACGGCGTGATGACGCCGGCCGCGTTCTTCAACGGCGGACCGGTGAACGGCTACAACGCACGCTGACGCGGCGCTCGTTCGCCGTTCCGGGGGCGCGTTCAACGACACGTCGCGCCCTTCTCGCTCAGTGCTGAGACCGGGGTTACGATTGCCGCGATGAAACTCCGGCTACCGCACCCGTTCATTCTGCTGCTCGGCACCGTCATGGTCGCGGCGCTCCTCACGTGGCTACTCCCTTCCGGCGCGTATGATCGGGCACTGGATCCGTCGAGCGGACGCGAGCTGGTGGTGCCGGGCAGCTACCATCGTGTGCCGCCCTCGCCGGTCGGTCCGATTGCGGCGATCATGGCCGTACCGCGAGGCATCATCGCTGGCGCCGACGTGGTCGTACTGATTCTTGTGGTCGGCGGGGCTTTTGCGCTGCTCGATTCCACGGGAGCAATGGCGCGACTGGTGGGCGCGATCGCGGGAAGTGCTACGCGGCCGCGCGTCACGGTGGCCCTCGTGAGCGTGGTCTTCGCCGCGTTGGGGGCGCTGGAGAATTTTCACGAGGAGATTATCGCGCTCGTCCCCGTGCTCCTGCTGCTCAGTCGCAGGCTTGGTTTTGGCGCGATCACGGCGCTGGCGATGTCGTTAGGAGCGGCGGCGGTCGGTGCGGCCTTCGGTCCGTCGAATCCGTTCGCCGCCGGCATTGCGTTCAAGTTTGCAGGTCTCCCGCAGCTCAGCATGGCCGGGCTGCGCAGCATCCTGCTCGTGATCGCGGTGGCCGTGTGGATCGGGTGGACCCTCGCCAATGTGTCTCGCGACGATGTCCGACCCGATGTCGTGGCCGACGATAGCCAGCAGGCGACCGCGAAGGATTTCCTGCTGTTGATCACGCTCACGCTGCCCATCGTCGTGTATGTGTGGGGAGTCCTCTCCTTCGACTGGGGCTTCAACGAACTGACGTCGCTGTTCCTGGTGGCCGGGCTGGCCGTCGGGCTGCTGGCTGGACGCACCCTGCGCGAGACATCGGAAGGCTTCTTGCGGGGCATGGAGACCATGCTCTCCGCCGCGCTGTTCGTGGGCATCGCGCGAGCCATCAGTCTCGTGCTCACCGAGGGCCAGGTGATCGACACGATCGTGGCGGGCTTGGTGGCACCGCTTTCGCAAATCCCCGTGCTCGCGGCTGCGGCACTCATGGTGCCGGTGCACGCGCTCATTCACGTGCCGGTCGCGTCCAACAGCGGCCAAGCGGTCCTCACGATGCCGATTATGGCACCGGCCGCCGACCTGCTCGGCATCAGTCGTGACGCGGCGGTCATGGCCTATCAAACGGGTGCGGCGCTCACGGACCTGTACACCCCAACCAGTGGGACGCTGCTCGCCATCCTGCTCAAGGCCAACGTGTCCTACGGACGTTGGCTACGCTTCGTGGTGCCCGGTATCCTTCTGCTTTGGCTGGTCGGGTTTGCCGGCATCTTTCTCATGCTGTAGTCCGCGAGCCCGCGCACGCCCACTACTTCGCCGTTTTCTTGGTCGAAGTGTTCTTCGTCGCCGTCTTCTTCTTCGCTGCTTTACGCGGCGCCTGACTGAGCGCGCTCCCGGCAGCCTTTCGCCCACGCGGGCTGGTTTTCTCGGCCGCGAGCGCCCGTCCTGCCAAGCTCGCCACACGCGCTCCGGTCTTGGCGACCCGCCCAGTTTGCGACAAGGCACTCCCGGCGGCGGACTTCGCTGCTTTGGTGGCCTTCGGGTTTTTCAGCACCTTGGCTGAAGCCGTGGCGGCGCGGGTACTGGTCTTTCGTGCGGGCATGCGTACCTCCTGGAAGGGGATGGGCACAGTGAGCCGACTCCTGTGGCAAGCTACATCGGGAATCGCCCTGCCGCCGTGACCGGGGACCGGATCGACGTCACGTGCACCGCGACCGTGCAGGCCGTCGCTGCGCACGGTACGTTCTTCGGCACCCGAATTCCTCCGTGCGCCATGTCGTTCCTCCCGAGAATCCCATGCCCACTCTGCTGCGCAACGCGCTGGCCGTTTTCGCGGGCCTCGTTATCGGCAGTATGGTCAACGGCGCGCTCATCGCGCTGAGCCCATCGCTCATTCCGCCGCCTGCCGGTGTGGATGTGAGCAGCGCCGAGAGCCTGAAGGCGTCGATTCACTTGTTGGAGCCGCGCCATTTCGTGATGCCGTTTCTGGCGCACGCGTTAGGCACGCTGGTCGGTGCGCTGGCCGCGTATCTCATCGCCGCGACGAACGGCGTGCGCCTCGCATACGTCATCGGCGTGCTTTTTCTCGGCGGCGGTGTGGCGGCCTGCTTCATGATTCCCGCGCCCGCGTGGTTCATGGCACTTGACCTGCTCGTCGCATATCTCCCGATGGCGTGGCTGGCGATTCAGCTGGGCGCGCGTCTCATGCCAACTCGAGGCGCGCCGTGAAGCGGTGTCAGCCGCGAGTGGGCGCACGGGCGCGTGGAACGCTTGGGGTGCTTCTGTCGCTCGCCGCACTCGCGGCGTGCGATCGTGCCGCTCGCAGCACACCGACGAGCAACGCCGAGACCACTGACGTGTTCGTCACGGTTCGCGCGGGCGCGATCGTCGCGCCCGATTCGGTGCGACCGGGGTGGAGGCGGGTGCACGTGGCGCGGGAGGAGGGCGCGCACATCGTGGTGTTGTTCCGTCTCGCCGACACAACGAACGCAGCACATGCGGTGTCGGAGTTTATTGCGGCGCTCGATACGGCGCCGGCTACGCCGCGTTCGGGGCGGGCGATCGGAGGGTACGAAGGAGGTGCCAGCGGCGACGTGATCCTGCACCTCACGCCAGGTGCCTACGTGATCGCCTGCCTTCGGCGTGGCGCCGACGGGCATCGTCATGCGCACGACGGCGAGTTCGCGACGCTTGTCGTGCCACCCCCTGTGGAGGGAGACTCGACATTCGCGTCGCCACCGCCGAGCGCACACACGGTCAATATGATCGACTTCGCCTACCTTGGCCCGGAACGGTGGACGCGCGGCACGCAGTTCCTGCGCATCGAGAATACCGGACAGCAGGACCATCAGGTGCGGCTGGCGCGCCTTCGCGAAGGGGCATCGCTGCGCACCTGGATGACGGCCGACGATCCGGATACCGTGGCCACGCTGTTCGCGGGAATGGCACGCGTCGGTCCCGGCGAAGCGGCGTATCTCCCGGTCGATCTCGCACCGGGCGCGTATGTCGCGTACTGCTTGGTGCCCGACGCGAAGACGCGGCAGCCGCACGTGGAGCTTGGGATGGTTCGCTTAATTCAGGTGCCGTAGCGGGATCCGCTCGTCGTGCGACTGGACACGGATGACGAGCGCGCGAATGCGCCGCAGTTCACTCGAGAGAACGCCTGACGCGTTTCCGGCCCCGGCGATAGCTTGGCTGATGGTGCATCGGTGCACCCCCCGCCTCCCGCCCGTAGTGGAGTGTTCCTCGTGTACTCCCGTCGTTCCAAAGTTGCGCCGCAGTACGATGTGATCGTGGTTGGCTCGGGTGCCGGTGGCGGTATGGCCGCCTACCAACTGTCGGTGCAGGGGCTCAAGGTGCTGCTCCTCGAAGCGGGGCGTGACTACGACCCGGTCACGGAAACGCCGATGTTCCAGACGCCGAAAGACGCCCCCCTGCGCGGCAGCGGCAATGCGGACAAGCCGTTCGGCTTCTACGATGCCACCGTCGACGGGGGCTGGCGCGTGCCGGGCGAGCCGTTCACCACGGCGCCGGGCAGCCAGTTCAGTTGGTGGCGATCGCGTATGCTGGGGGGACGCACCAATCACTGGGGTCGCATCTCGCTCCGCATGGGACCGTACGACTTCAAGCCCAAGTCGCGCGACGGACTCGGTGCCGACTGGCCGATGACGTACGACACGATGGCCCCGTATTACGACAAGACGGAACTGCTGATCGGCGTGTACGGCGGTGAGGACGACCTCGAGAACACCCCGCGCTCGTCGCCGGGCGTGCTGCAGCCGCCACCGGCCGCACGCTCGTATGAGCTACTCGCCAAGCAGGCGTGCGATCCGCTCAAAATTCCGGTCATCCCCGCGCATCGCGCCGTGCTCACGCAGCGACAGGACTCGGCTCGCTTGCCGGCCAAATTGCATCCCGGGAATGCGCTCGCACAGCGCGTGCTGCGCCAGAGCATGAACGAGCGGATGGCCTGCTTCTACGCCACCGACTGTGGTCGCGGCTGCTCCATCAAGGCGAATTTTCAGAGCACCACGGTGCTCATTCCGCCCGCGATGGCGACCGGTAACGTCACGTTGATCACCGACGCGATGGTGCGTGAGGTATCGATCGATGCCCAGGGCAAGGCGAGTGGCGTGCACTACATCGACAAGCTCACGCGCGTGGATTATCACGTCACGGCCAAGGTCGTCGTGCTCGCGGCAAGTGCGTGCGAAACGTCGCGGATCATGCTCAACTCCAAGAGTACGCTGTTTCCGAACGGCATCGCCAACAGCAGCGGCGTCGTCGGTAAGTATCTCATGGATACCGTGGGCGCCGGCCTCTCGGCGCAGATTCCGCGCTTGGAAGGGCTGCCGCCCGTGAATGAAGACGGCACGGCCGGCATTCACATGTACATGCCGTGGTGGATGTACGGTGAGCAAAAGGCCGGCAAGATGTCGTTCGCGCGCGGCTATCACATCGAATTCGGCGGCGGTCGCGGTATGCCGGGCTCCGGCATCTTCGGTGGACTCGAGAGCTTCACGCAGGGCGCCTACGGCAAAAAGTTCAAGGAAGAAGCACGCCGGTACTACGGCTCGTTCATGTACTTCGACGGCCGCGGCGAGATGATTCCGAACGAAGACTCGTACTGCGAGATCGATCCCGTCGCCGTGGACCAGTGGGGCATTCCCGTGCTGCGCTTCCACTGGAAGTGGTCGGAGCACGAGACGCAGCAGGCGGCGCATATGCACAAGACATTCGCGGAGATCATCGACAAGATGGGCGGCACGGTGCAGGGCACCGTGCAGACCGACGGAAGCAAAGCCATTGCGACGGGCGGCTCGATTATCCACGAAGTTGGCACGGTGCGCATGGGGAGCGATCCGAAAACGTCGGTGCTCAACGAGTTCGGTCAGACCTGGGACGTGAAGAATCTCTTCGTCACCGACGGGGCGACCTTTGTGTCGAACGCTGATAAGAATCCGACACTGTCCATTCTTGCGCTCGCGTGGCGCAGCTGCGATCACCTCGTTGCAGAACTGAAGCGGGGGAATCTCTGATGAGCGACGACCTGAACACCGACGTGAACACCGACGTGAACCACGACGTGAACCACGACGTGAACCACGAATCGAAGCCGGCGGGGCAGGGCATCGCGCGGCGTGATGCCCTGAAGGCGATGGCCGCAGCAGCACTGGTGCCGATGCTGCCCGAGTCGGTGGCCGCAGCGCCGATTGCTCCCACGCCACGGCCGCCGCTCCCGATGCTCGAGGACGCCCAAGCGAAGCGCAAAGGCCCGCGCGGCACGCCCAGTGATCCCGTGCTGCAGGTGGCCAAGGCCGACTGGCCGAAGAAGCTCCAGCTGCGTGAACTGGCCACGCTCGCTGCGCTGTGCGACATGATCATCCCCGCCGACGCCAAGAGCCCGGCGGCATCGACGGTGGGTGCGCCGGCGTACATCAACGAATGGGCCAGCCGCCCGGGCGGCGATGCGTCGCTGGTGCGCGTGCGCGGCGGTCTGGTGTGGCTGGATCGCGAATCACAGACGCGTTTTGGCAAGCGATTCCATCTCGCGACCAATGCACAGCGCACCGCGATCTGCGACGACATCTGCTATCTGCCGAAAGCCAAGCCGGAGCATCAGTTCGCGGCGCAGTTCTTCGATACCATTCGTGATCAGACCGCAACGGCGTTCTACACCACACCGCAGGGGTGGAAAGACCTCGGCTACATCGGCAACGTGGCGCTCCCGAAGTTCGAAGGACCGAACGCGGAGATCCGTCGGAAGATCGGGTTGGAGTAGGTACAATGAGGTCCGCTCCCGGCGGTCATGCCCGATGCGTCGCTACGCTGCTGGCACGGCAGGGTAGCGACGGCGCATCACCACACGTACCAAGAAGTAGGTGAGTAAGCCCACCGGTCCGA
>JBBQAK010000039.1:0-15173 GCA_038316215.1 Gemmatimonadales bacterium
GTGAGCAGATCCCGGTCGATCCGTACGTGTACGTGCGTCTGGAAACCACCAGCGGCGAAGTGTGGGCGGCGGTCAACCAGGAGCCGCTCACGGTCGGGGCGTCGGTCACGGTATACAACGTGCTCCCGATGGACCAGTTCGCCTCCAAGACCCTGAACCGTACGTTTGCGCGAATCTACTTCGGGGCACTGGAGCCATCGCGTGGAGTGATGAGCGCATCAGCTGCCGACGCGGGAGGCCCCGGTGTCGTGGACGCATCGTCGGCGACACCGCCAGCCCCTGACGCGGAGGTCGGCCCGATCGGGCGGGCCAGCGGCACCGATGCGCGCACGATCGGTGAACTGTGGACGCAGAAAAGTCATCTAGCCGGCGCGACTGTGTCCATTCGCGGGGTGGTCGTGAAATACAATCCCGGTGTGATGGGTAAGAACTGGATCCACCTGCAGGACGGTAGCGGCGATGCGGCGCGCGGGACGCATGACATCGCGGCGACGACACTGGACGCCGCCGCGCTCGGCGACACGGTGACGATCACCGGCACGGTACGCACCAACCGGGACGTTGGTGCGGGCTACACGTTTGCGGTGATCGTAGAAGAGGCGAAGGTCAGCCGGAGGTAGGGAAAGGAGGATCGAGAGCGCTGTTAGCTCACGTTTGCCTCATCACGCCGCGCGTTCCTATTCGATATGATCGTCCCGTTACGGGACAGCGCTACGGAGTCACTCGCGAGCGGTCAGCACGGCAGTCGCATCAACGACCAGCATCGCCTGTGCTTACGCTGGACAGCCGCGGCTCCAGCTGACGTCGAGATCGTGGACTACTACGAACCGGGAGCGCCTCACGGCCGCGCTCACGCCAGTGACACCGGGCGAGTTGTTGCTCGAGGAATTCCTGGTCCCGATGCATCGCGCCCGGTGTCGGCTCGCGACAGCGATCGGTGTGTCGGCGCAGCACGTCGGCGAGATCGTCGTTGGGAGGCGGGCGGTCACGGACGGGAACGCATGTCACCAGAGAGGTGCCGCCTGAAACGGTCTTCGGGAAGAAGGCCAATCCGGCGGGCCACCACTCAACGCCCACTCAACGCCCACCAGCGCGAGCGGAGCAGCCGGTGGAAACGTGGCCCAGCAACCGCACGGCCCGAGCCTCTTCGGTGTCTGTCGCTCTGCGCTCTCTGCGCCTCCGTATCCTCTGCGTGTTCCGTTCAGCGGGCTGTTGGGCTGTTCTTCGCAGCGCGCAGGATTCGTGGGCGGCGTACCGTTCGGACGGAGGCGATTGTGGAGGAGGCGAAGGGTCTGCGTCGGCCGCGTATCGCTGATCGGCTACGGTACGATCACCCTCGGCTTCGCCGGCTTCGTCCCGTTCAGCCTCGGACGCGGGCCGTTGCCGACTTCCACCACGAGATCCTTGAGGTAGTTCGTAATCTTGGCGTAGTGCGGATAGTCGATGAACTCCGGTTCGTCGCTGCGCTGGTGGTAGTCGCCGTGCAGTCCGGTGAAGAAGAACGCGATCGGCACACCCTGCTGCGCGTAGTTGTAGTGATCACTGCGACCGTAAATGTTGTTGTACCCGCTCCACGCGATCGGCTCGTCGAACTTGTAGTCCAAGGTGAGCGGCTTCGACTGCTTCGTGTTCACGGCTTTGACGGTCTCACCCAGATCCTTCGAGTCGAAAAACGAACCCACCACGCCCACATAATCGGGTCCTCCGCCCGGCAAGTCTTCGGCGCGGCCACGACCGATCATGTCTACGTTGAGCTGCGCCACCACGGAGTCGAGCGGAAGCGTCGGGTTGCGCGTAAAGAACGCCGACCCGACAAGCCCACCTTCCTCGCCGGTGTGCCACACAAACACCGTAGAGCGCTTGGGCTTCACCGGCATCGCCATCATCGCTTCTGCGATTTCCAGCACGCCCATCGATCCCGAGCCGTCGTCATCGGCGCCGTTGTTGATGGAGTCAAGACGCGCCTTCGGATGCACCTTGCGGATGCTGTCCATGTTCACGCGAATCGTGGTGAGGATCTCAGGACCAAGTCCCTGCATGTTGTTCGCCAGCAGCAGCGTGTTCTTCTCGATGTTGAAGGCGCGAATCGAGTCTTTGTCCAGCGGTGTGGTGATGCCCACGTGATCGTTGTGCGCGCCGATCGCCACGTACTGGTACTTGAGCACCGGATCACTGCCCGGTACCACCGCCACCACGTTGCGCGCCCATTCGGTGGGCAGCTCCACGAAATCCAGCGAGGCGGTAACGGTGCCGCCCCTGAGACCGGCCGAGAGTCCGTCGATGTTGCTGCGCTTGAACAAGCGCGCCGCAGCATCTCGCGTAAGGCGAATGGTGGCCTGCGGCTGTAGCGCGGCGAGTTGTGACTTCAGCAGCGCGATGGAGTCGACCGGTCCACGAGCCGCACCCGCCGGAGCAGCGCGCCCGGGCGCGCTCGATGTGGCCACGAGCGGCTCGTTGAGCGCCACGCGCTGCGTCGGCGTGAGTGCGTCGAGGTCGATCGTGGCGATGGCCACGGCGTCGTCGAAGCGTGAGCGCGCCGCAGCGCCACCGCCACGCACCGCAAACGCCTGCCCTTGCCCGCCACGGGGACCGTTCGGGTTAGGCAGCAACACGACAAACTTGCCAGCGGCGTCGGCCGCCGAGATCTGCGTGGTGGAATCACCCTGCGTCCCGCCGAACACCACCTCGACGGCGCTGATCGTGCGCGGCGCGCGCTGACCCGGTACCGCCACAAAGTCGGTGTTCCACTCGATCGGATTCCCATCGACCGTTAACCGCGAATGATCGGTGAACTTGCGCAGGTGATACGGGAGTGTCTGGAAGTACGTGCCGTTGTCGCCAGCCGGCAGCAGCCCGAGGCGCTTGACCTCGGCGGCGATCATATCGGTGCCCTTCTTGTTGCCGACCCGACCGACCTGGCGACCGAGCATGGAGTCGTCGGCGAACTGGTAGAGACGAATCTGCAGATCGCGCACGGTAATGGCGGCCGCGGTCGGCGCCGGGTTGAGCGTGGCGGGATTGCCGTACTGGTTGGTCGTGGCGGCCCTCTGCGCAGACGGCAGCGCGGGAAGGGTGGCGCAGCCGCACATGGAGGCAGCGAGGGACAAGCGGGCGAGCCCGAAGGTTCGCATGGGTGCTCCAGGGGAGAGTTGAGAGAAGGCGGGACTACCGGAAGAATACGTGATGTGGCCACGCAGCGTTCAGGCGATAGCACCACGAGCGGCGGCGAGCCTGCCGACGGGCCATATTGGGCGCAGACCCCTTCCCGGATATCCGTATGTGGCTGTTCGTCCCACTTTTCCTGCAGGCGATCGGCGCACAGACGCCGGTTCCGCCCACAACGTACGAGTTGCTGCGCGCCGAGCATGCGCGCGGAACCGACATGCGCGCCATCGATGCGGCGCTGGTCAGCAGCGACGCCGTGCGACAGCGGCTTGCGGTCCGGGCCGTGGGGCGTTTCGAGCAAAGCGCGCTCGAGTCCAAGGTCGTTCCGTTGCTCACGGCACGGTCCGCGCTGGTTCGCCGTGAAGCGGTGAACGCATTGGGGCAGATGCGCTCGCGCTACGACCTGTCAGCACTCTTGACCGGCGAGCAAGACGCGTCGGTTCGTGCCGTGATCTACGAAACGATGGGGCGCATTCCGACGACACCTGGAGCGAGTGGTGCAGCGGTCGCCGCCGCGAATGCCGCAACCGCGCAGCGGCTTACGAGCGGGCTGCGCGAAGAGCATGTCGACGTTCGCGCCGGTGCTGCGCGCGGACTTGAATCACTGCTGCGGCGTACGGCGCGTGCCAGCGCACCAAGCGCCTTCACGGTCCAGGCGATCCGCGACGCCGTACGCAGCAGCAGCGACCCCGATACGCGTCAGCTGCTACTTCTGGCGCTCACCGCCGCGAACGACCGTGATTCCGTGACGGTGGCCGTAGCGCTGCGCGATACGAGCGCCGCAGTGCGCCGCGCGGCCGTTGCCCTCGGCCGTATCTGGATAGACGACACGGCGCCAATGGTGCGCTGGCAGGCGCTTCGCGTCGCGGGCACCTGCGCCCGTGCCGCCGCGCACGTGCGCGACAGCAGTGAGCACGTCGCACTGTTGGCGATCGATCTGCTGGGCGAGCAGAAGTGTACAGATGCCGCGTCACTTACTGCTCTGGAAGGCGAGGCGGGGGCCGGCGCATCATGGCGTCATCAGGCGCATGCGGCGGTGAGTTTGGCGACGGTGGCACCGGGCGGTGCACCGACCGTCGTACAACGCCTTGCCGTATCGCCGACATGGCAGGCTCGCGTGTATGCCGCCAACGCGGCCAAGCTGTTGAAGGACAGCATGACGTTGCGTACGCTGTCACTCGACAAGGAACCCAACGTGGTGATCGCCGCCATGACCACCCGTGAGCAGGCGCTTCGGGCGCTCAGGAGCGACCACGCTGGACTCGCACTGGCGGCCGCCACGCAGCTCAAAGGTGATGCCAACCTCGCCAGCGCCCTGCCGCAATTGCGTGCCGCGTTTGATCGTTTCACCGCCAAGAATCGCGTGAGCCTGCGCGATCCGCGCGCCGCTATTCTCGAACGTATAGGCGAAGTGGCTGACGGCCCCAGCAGAACGTGGCTGCGCGAGCGGCTCAGTGATCTCGATCCCGCCATAGCAAGGAGCGCCGCGCAATACCTGTCGCAGCGCACCGGCGTCGCCGTATCGCCCATCACGACACGCTACGCACCAGCCGCCTTTCCCAGCGCCGACCAGCTCAGGGGACTCGATGGTGCCACCGCCACCATGCGCATCAAAGGCATTGGCACCGTGGAACTCGCACTCCGCTTTGACGACGCGCCGATGGCAGTACACACGTTCGTGACACTGGCCAACGCGGGGAAGTTCAACGGCCTCACCTTCCATCGCATCGTGCCCAACTTCGTGATTCAAGGCGGTAGCCCTGGCGCCGACGAATACGATCCCATCACCGATACGTTCATGCGCGATGAAGTCGGCCTGGCGCGCAATGCACGCGGTAGCTTCGGCATCAGCACACGCGGCCGCGATACCGGCGACGGGCAGATCTACGTGAACCTCGTGAACAACTTCCGGCTCGACCACGACTACACGGTGTTTGCCAACGTGACGCGTGGGCTGGCGCTCATCGACCGCGTACAGGAAGGCGACGTGATCGAGTCGATCGTCGTGCACCGCGCCACCACCTCCGCCCCACGCCGACCGTGATCATTGCGTCGATGCTTTCTCCGCTGCTGTTGTCGGCCACGCTGTCGGTCACGCTGTCCGTTACGCCGATCGTCAGTGCCGCGCAGCCGGACACCGCGGCCCTGCGGGGTGCCCGTCAGCCGGCCACGTCAGCCAACGGCGCGCTGGTGTTCGCGCACGACGGTCAGCTGTATCTCCAGCGTAGCATCGGCGGTGCGGTGGAACGCCTCACCAGTGGTTCGGCGTGGCATCGCGATCCCACGTTCACGGCCGACGGTCGCGCGATCGTGTTCGCCTCCGACTCGTTGGGTAACTACGACCTGTGGCGCATGCCGGTGAACACGAGTGGCAGCGGCGGTGCGCCGGCCGGTACCACTACGCCACTCACCAGCAGCGCCGCGCACGAGATGGCACCGAGTGTGGGCCCCGATGGGCGCGTGGCGTTCGTGCGAGGCAGCGGCGGTGCCACGCGCATCTGGATGCGCAACGCGGATGGTACCGAACAGCGACTCACCACCACCGAGCAGACGGAGCGCGCGCCGCGGCTATCTCCCGACGGCAAGCGCATCGCGATGATCGTGATCAACGAGGCCGGCCGCCGCGTGCTCGTGCGCAGTATTGACGGTGGCGCGCAGACGACCGCCAGCAGCGATGCAACGGCGGAATCGGTCGATTGGTCGCCGGATGGACGGCTAGCCGTGTCGACGCGGAGTGGGGTGTACGCCGTGGCGACGGATGGTTCGTTCAGCGCGCTCGTATCCAAGGCGCACGGCGATGTGGACTGGTCGGCCGATGGTCTGTTCATCACGATCGCCGAGTATGCGGAGGTCGTGGTCGGATACAACGGGGATCCCGATCGCGGTCTCGATCGCAGCGCGACTGAGCGCTTTGCCCGTGCGGCACCGAATTCGACCGCGACGAATGGTGATGCGATCATCCGCGTGCTGGCACCCGCCGCGCCCGACGCGGGTCGTATGGCCGCCGTGTCATCGTTGCCGGGCGATCGCGCGGTACGCAACGCGGCGGCGTTCGATCGACTCTGGTCGCGACTCGCGCGCACGTATTTCAGCGGCGCCGATGCCGACGCCGCTACGCGTCGCGCGCAGTGGGATGGCGTACGCTCGTCGTATCGACCGCGCGCACTGGCCGCCGCAAACGACAGCGTGCTGCAGCAGGTGCTGTACGACGCGCAACAGGCGCGACCGCCCCTGCGCGCCGATGCCAAGGGGCGCGCCGGCGTGTCGAGCGCGCATCCGGTGTCCACCGAGGCGGGTCTCGAGATCATGCGACGTGGCGGCAACGTGATCGATGCCGCTGTCGCCGTCAGCTTCGCTCTTGGGGTGGTGGAGCCCGATGCCAGCGGTATTGCGGGCTATGGCGAGATGGTGATTGCGCTCAAGGGTCGCGCCACACCCACGGTGATCGAATTCATGAGCCGCGTGCCTGAGGAGGGCGGCTTGACCAACACGTCACTGTTGGTGAACGGACGCTATCCCAGCGATGGTCCGGTGTTGGTGAACGTGCCGGGCACCGTGGCGGGGATGTACGCAGCCTGGCAGAAGTACGGCAGCAAGACACTCTCGTGGGCCGACTTGCTGGCGCCGGCCATTCGCGCGGCGCGCAACGGCTACGCGGTGAGTCAGGGACTCGCTACTACGCTGGCCACCGAGCGCGAACACTTCGCGAAGTACGAAGGCAGTCGCGCATTGTTCTTCCGAAACGGCCAGCCAATGGTCGCTGGTGATACGATCAAGAATCCCGACCTGGCGTGGGTGCTCGAACAGATCGCCGCCAAAGGCGCCGATGGCTTCTACAAGGGCGATGTGGCCGCGAAGTGGGTGGCCGATCTGCGCGGCAAAGGCAACGCCATGAAACTCTCGGATCTCGCGCGCTACTTCGCGCCCGAGCGCGAGCCGATTCGCGGGACCTATCGCGAGTACACGATCTACTCGAGCGCGCCACCGGTGAGTGGTGGCGCCGAACTCGTCGCGCGCCTCAATCTGCTGGAGCAATCCCCTGCCCCATCGCGCACCGGCAAGCGCTACACCGACGACCCGGGCTCGTTGCACGCTGCGCTGTCGGCGTGGTTTCTGGTGCCCTCGTCGCGCAACCGGATCGCCGATCCCGCCATGTGGCCGATCGATGTCGCACCCATCGTCAACAAGGACACGGCGCGCCTGCGCTGGCGCTGCTTCGATGCCAACAAGGCACTCACACCGGCCTCGGTGCGCGGTGACACGTTGCCGTGCTTGCCGAAGGCATCCGCAGTGGAACCGGTGAAGCCGACCGATACTCCGGCAACGGCGGAGTCTCCGTGCGGCGATGAACATGCGGCCGAGATGACGGTGTGCCACGCGGCCGGTACCACCGCGTTCGCCTTGGCCGACAACGACGGTAACGCGGTCGCCGTGACCCAGACCCTTGGCACGTGGGGCGGCAATTTCTACGTCACACCCGGACTCGGCTTTCTCAGCAACGACAAGCTCACCAGCTACGGCACTGACGCCACGCAGTA
Source organism: Gemmatimonadales bacterium (assembly GCA_038316215.1). Classification (GTDB taxonomy): domain Bacteria; phylum Gemmatimonadota; class Gemmatimonadetes; order Gemmatimonadales; family Gemmatimonadaceae; genus Gemmatimonas. Next base: position 7,704 of record JBBQAK010000039.1, read on the forward strand.
CGGATCGCGACTGCCATTCGCGCGTCACGGCAGCACACTCGCGCCGACGATTGCCTATAAGAACGGCAAGCCATTCTTTGCCGTCGGCGCCGCTGGCAACGCATGGATCACGTCGGCGGTGTATCAAACGTTGCTTGGTGCGCTCGACTACAACCTGGGCCCGCAGGCGGCGCTTGAACTACCGCGCTACCTGCCCGGCGGCGGCTTTGGCAGCGCAACGGGCGCAGCAGCAGGACCACCGGTACCGTACACGCTGCAGTTGGAAAACGGGTTCTCACCCACGGCGATCACGCGACTGCGCGCCCTCGGCTACGACATCAATTTCGTGTCGCTGCCGGGTGAACTGCGCGAAGGCTACGGATCAGCGGTGCGTATAGACGGCAAGGTAGTCACCGCCGGGGCCGATCCACGACGGACCGGCGCGGCGGGTGCCATCAAGTAGCGGGTGGCCTATTCAGGTCGACGGCTCGATGACGTTCGGCCTACCGAAATCACAAGGCTCTGCTCCGCCTGCTGCGCACGCGGTACCACCTGCACGCGCACCCTCAGCGTCACGCGACCGTCGCTCGGCGACATGTACGAAACCTCGGGAATCGCTTGGCGAACGGCGGGTGGTGCGGAGTCCAGTGGCGCCTCGTCGAACGAGAGCTGTACAGTGCCCTCACCCTGCAGCGCGCGGGCCGTGACGCGGTCGCCGGCGTGCACAGGTACTCGCAACTTCTGATCGATGCGGGCAAGCACGGGCAGCAGGATCGTCGCCTGCGTACAGGCATCACTCAACAGGAACGGCTGATCAGGGAAGTCCCGAACGAGTGGCATCGCCATCGCACGCGCCGAGTCGGCGCGCGGCAAGACACCGCGCTCCTGATCGATCGCTCCCATTCCGAGCCGCATGGCCTGCATGGCGCTGTCGAGCATATACGGATTGGGTGTCACCGCCGCCTCGACGAGCGAATCCGCCGCGCCGGCCGGAATGGGACGCGCGGGGTCGGATGTCACGGGCCAGCGAACGCTGACGCGGCGTGACCCATCGCGACTCACGCCTTCAAACCGGTAGTAGCCCTGCGCGCCTGGCACGAGATACCGCAGACCGCTCACGCTGTCCCCGTCGACCAGTCGGATAGCCAGCGGCGGCATGGTCGTGTCGATCGGTAAACCGAACGGAATCGCCGATGCGGCAACGCTTCGCGTGACCAGGTGCCCACACAGGCGCGCCGTCATGCGGTCGCCGCGACGTGGCATGACCAGCACGCGCACCGTGCTGTCACCATGCACCCGCGCTTCCCACCGGCCATTCGATTCGACCATCGTGAGCGCGAGCGCGGTCGGCATGACCGGTGCGGCCGACGCGTCAGCCGCAGCACGCGCCGTAGAAGGCGCGGTGTCCCGACAGCTTGTGAGCGCCGTACAACAGACGAGCGCCGCGGATGCGTAGACAGCGCTAGCGCGACAATGGAGTGGCATGTGCATAAGAAACCAAGAAGAGACCCAAATAACCAGAGAGGCCGAACGCGTGTGCGCTCGGCCTCCCGGTGCTTACGACCTGAATTACGGCAATATCGATTGGCCCAGCCGAAACATCACGGCGGGGTCGGGCTGTTCGCGAGTCCGGTGCCACCGAACGTGTAGAACTCCTGATTCTTCACGGCGAGTTCCTTGGCCGGCACTGGCATTTCACGTGGCGTTCCGACCAGCAGCCCACCAACGACGCGACGACGCTGGTAGTAGGACACCGGGCCAAGGCCGAGCAGTTCGATCTCCTGCTCATAAATCAGCTTCTGCAACAGTGCGGCCTGGCCTTCGCCGGCGGTGGCCGCCGAGAGACCACCGCGATCAACCCGCGTAGTGTTGATCAGATTCGCCGCGGTGGTGAGGTTGCCGCCCGAACGACGCAGTTCGGCCTCCGCCCAGAGCAGATCGTTCTGGTTGCGGCTGATGACCGGCGCCACGCCGAAGCCGCCGTAGATCGCGTTCGGCGACTGCTCGCCTGACCGGTCGTAGCGGATATGGCCAATGTTCGACTGATGGTACATGCCGCGATCGGGACGGAAGATCTCTTCGGTGGAGTACACGAAGTCCGTGCCGCCACGTGCCGTCTTGGGCACGACGCCGAAATAGCCAGCGAAGTCTTCGTCGTTGGGACCGAAGGAGCCGTCGCCCAAGCGCTTGTCGGCGGAATTCGGGCGTGAGTTACCGCCGTTCGGATACGGTGTCCGTTGCGTAGCAGGATCGAGCAGGTTCGCCACGCGGGTGTGGACGCGACCGCCGTCGAAGGCGTTGAACCAATACAGAATCTCGTGGCACCACGAGCTACACCCGTCGCCGGTGAAGTTAAAGTCGAACTTGGCGCCCGATGAAATACCGGCGGCGGCAAGCGCTGACACAGCGGCCCAATCGACCGTGGCATTTTCCTCTGGCGTTCGCGGATAATACGCGAGCGTCATCGCCGCCATCGTCTTGGCCAGCTGCGCGATCTGGACGTTGGTGTACGATGTGCCGTTGGTCCAACCGCTGGGCGTAGTAAACACGTTGGCCGTCGCGAGCGTCGCCGCCTCTGACAACGAGGCGATGGCCGCATCACGCACCTGCTTCCGCGTCTTGTACTCAAGGGTCAAGAGATCCGTGTTCTCGTCGATCACGTATCCCTGGTCGTAGTTGAGTGCGATACCCATGAGTGAGGCACCACGCATCAACTGCGCAATCGTTTCCGCTCGTTTCGTGTTCGCGGCGCTGGTGATGACCAGGTTGTTCTTCCGGATGGCCGTGAGCACGTCCACCGCCGATGACAGCGTGCTGTAGTAGCCCTGCCAATAGGCGATCATCGTGCTTCGGGCGGCCGACGCCAGATCGTTCTTGTAGGCGCGCGTATTGCGCGTGCCGTCAGCATCGATCGACGAGTAGAAATTCATGTTGTAGTTATTCCACGACGCCGCGTATGTCTGCGCCATCGTGACGAGCGGCCCGCCCCCTTCCATTCCATCGTACGTGTTGAACCACGAGCGCATGGTGCCACCGGCCACCGCTTCGAGCGCGGCGGGATCGGCGAGTGCACGCTTCGAATCCGGCGCGTTTGGGTTCTCTACGCTGAGCGTATTGCAGCCGGCGAGGAGCAGCGCCCCCATGCCGACCGCGAGCGTGCGATTTCGCATGAAATTAGAACTCCGGTTGCCGGCGCTCACAGTCCGAGCTCCAGCATGAACGTGAACGTCTTGAAGATCGGATACGTGAAGTAGTCGACGCGATACGCGAACGGATTGGATCCGCCACCCGAGACATCCGGATCGTAACCGGAGTACTTGGTGGACGTGAACAGGTTACGGCCAACCACGCCCAAACGTGCGGTCCGTCCCTCACCCATGCCAACGCGCTTGACGAGCGAGGCCGGGATCTGGTAGTTCACCGCAAGTTCGCGCAGGCGCACGTAGCTGCCGCTCTCGACGAAGTAGTCGTTGGCGTCAAAGTTGTTGTAGAACGTCGCGTAGTACGTGGTCGGCTTCTTCTCGACTTCCGGCTTGCCGCGCTGGTCGAACGCCGGGTCGCGCTGGTCGAAGAACGGCCACTGACGCGTGTAGTTGTAGATGTCGCCGCCCTGCACCCAGTTCACGACGGCCGTGACCGAGAACTTCTTCCAGTTCATCTGGGTGTTGAAGTTCAGATTGAAGTCAGGGTTCACGTCGCCGATCTGGAAGAGCGTGTTTCCGGTGGCATCAGCGAACTTGATCGGACGCTCGGCGCCGGTGCGCCAGGCGCTCTTGGCGACGTAGAAGCCTTCTTCGTTTTGTACGTAATCGGCGGCCGTGCCGGTGAGCTTGCCCGAGGCCACCATCTGGCTGACCTGATCGGCCGAGCGGAGCCACCGTCCACCGTACACGATGCCGAACGGCTGTCCAGCCGCGAGACGGAAGATGGTGGTGTTGGCGACCGGTCCAACGAGGTACGGCGGGACGCTCAGGCTCCGTACGACCTGACGCGTGCGGTCACCCGCAATGTTCACACGCCACAGGAAATCCTTCTTGTTGGCCAGCACCGCGCCGAGCAGGATTTCGTGCGTCTTGCCGCCGAGCGACCCAGCATTGAGCCACTGCGACTGGAAGCCCGTCGCGGCCGACACCGGCACGTTCAGGATCTGGTCGTCGGTGATCTTGCTGGAGTAGCTGTACTCGAACGTGAAGTTCTTGAGGAAATTGACGTTCAAGCCGGCTTCGATCTCACGCGAGAACGCCGGACGCAGGTTCGGGTTGCCGAGCGTGATTTTGACCGGGCTGCCACCCTGGATGGCGAACTGCTCGTACTGCGCATCGAACACCGGACGCAGACCCGCCTCGCCGTAGGACATGCGGAGCTTGAATTCGTCAATGCCGGGGAGCTTGAAGTCTTCCGACACACGATACGCGCCCGAGAGACGCTTGAAGAGCTTCGAGCGCTGATCCGCACCGAACAGCGAGGACTCGTCGCGACGAATGAGTCCGTCAACGATGAACTTGTCCTTGATGTCGAACGTGGTGATGGCGAAGAGGTTCTGGTTGCGGATCGGCTGCGTGTAGGAGTTCGGGATGATCGGGCTCTCGGGATCGCGCGAGGCGGCCGAGAATTCGGTCACACGCGGCACCGTGAGCGACGAGGCGAAGATGCTCGTGCCGGTGTTCATCTGGTCTTCGTACACCCACGCCAGCTTGGTGGTGTTCGTAAACCACGACGTCGCCTTGATGGCCGTGAGCGTGCTGCCGAGGTTGTACGCCTTGGTCTGATCGATGTCGCTGGAGATGTTGCCCTTGCTGACCGTGCCAGTTGAACCGATGTACCCGAGCGGCCGGTACGAACGCAGTTCACGGGAGCCACGATCGAAGTTGGTGTTGGCTTCGTACGTGAGCCACTGGAACGGACGGTAGCGTACCTTGAGCGTGCCAGTGAAGCGGTTGCGGTCGTTCAGGTTCTGGATGTTCGCCCAGTTGTACAGCGGGTTGCTCACGTTGCCCGACGCCGGTGTCTGGCGGATAGCGGCCTTGTATGGCGAGCCGTTCGGGTTGTTTTCGAGCAGATCAATGTTGGGCTCGAGGAACCGGAGACCGAAGAACGCGTCGCCTGAGCTGTCATCCGCCGCATCGGCCTTCGACTGACCGAAGAACGCGCCCGTCTGCAGGTCGAGCTTCGGGTGCAGCTCAAGATCGAGATTCATGCGGAAGTTCTGGCGGTTGTATCCGCTCAGCAAATTCGCGATGCCCTGATCCTTCGAGTTCTGAAAGGAGGCGTTGAAGTTCGACTTCTCGTTGCGCTGGCCGACCGAGATGTAGTTCGTCATGAACTGTCCCGAGCGGAAGACATCACCGAGCTGGTCGAAGACCTTCGGGTACGAGTTGTCGGAGATCTTGTCGTCTTCCTGAACGCGGTTGCCGTTGGCATCGCGCAGGAACTCGCCCGTGGCCGTGACCTTGTATGGATGCGAGAAGTTGTTCGGGATCGTTTTGCGGAGATCGTTGCTGCCGATCTCGTTGCGCACCGTCACACTGGTCTGGCCGGCGGCGAGGTTCGCGCCGCGCTTGGTAAAGATCTGCACCACGCCGTTGGCGGCGTCGGAACCGTAGAGCGAGCTCGCGGCCGCTCCCTTGATGACCTCGATGCGCTCAATGTCTTCGGAGTTGATGTCGGCGAGCGACAGGCGCGAGATCGTGCCATCGACAATGATGAGCGGATCCTGGCTACCCGTGAGCGACGTCGGACCGCGTAGACGAATGCGCGGCGCCGAGCCGGGCTCACCGTTTACGGCCGTTACGCTGGCACCGGCCACGCGGCCGCTGAGTGCGCCGAGCGGCGAGGAGGCCGGCGCTTCCTTGATCTGCGCATTGTCGACCGCTGCCACCGCAAAGGTCGTCTTCTTCTGCGAGGTTGCGTCCGACACACCCGTCGTGACGACCGCGTCGAGATTGAGCACGTCCTTCTCGAGCTCGAAGTTCTGCTCGCTGCGTCCGGCGGCCAGTGTGATCGACCGACGGATCGGACGGTAGCCGATGGTGCGCGCGAGCAGGCTCACGGGCCGACTGGCCCGCGCCGGATCGACCGTAAACGAGTAGCGACCTTGCTGGTCGGTAATCGCACCCGCCGAAAGCTCGACAATACCCACCTGTGTCCCACCCAACGGCTGACCATTCGACGTGACGCGACCGGTAATGGTCATCGTCGCCTGCGCGTGCGCCGCGTCAGGTTTCAGAAGGAAGATCAGTGAGGCGGCAACGGTGAAAAACCGCCGCGAGACGTGGTGCATTCATGCTCCTATTCTTGGAGTTCGTCCCTCTGGAGTGCGGCTTGTCGCATTTCCAAGCCGTTTGGAACCACGGTAATATCTTAACATTACAGATTCCCCATCCGTCACCAGCTCCCGACCTTTTTGTTGAATCCGGTGTACGAATAGGGTCCGATCCACCAGTTTAGGACCGACCATGTCGCTAACACGACCCATATTGAGCCGCGCACCATTGCGGTCGAGTTCGCCATCATGGTGGCGAAGGCTTCTGCTATTCGTGCCGGTCGCGCTGCTGTCGCAACCGCTCGGCGCGCAGAGTGTGGCCCAAGGCGCCACGCTGCGCGGCCGGATTCTGGACGCCGTATCCGGTGCACCACTCGTTGGCGCCACCGTCGCGGCGACCACCACTGGGGTGAGTGCGCGGACCGACTCCGCGGGCCGGTACCGCATCGATGGACTCAAAGTGGGCATCCACCGCTTTTTAGTGAGTGCCGTCGGGTACACCAGAGGGTCGGTCACGCTCGCCTTCGCCCAGCGGGAAGTGATGGAACGCGATCTCGAACTCGATCCGTTGGGGCGCGCACTCTCCGCCGAGGACAGCGCCAAGGCCCAGCTCCTAGCCACGGTACCTGTGACCGCGCCGATGGCGGCGGGTCGGCGATTCGACGACTTCGAGCGGCGACGCGCCACCGGACGCGGGCAGTACATCACCCGCGCCCAGCTCGAAGAGGGATACTTCGGCACGTTGCAGGATGCCATGCGCCCGCTGCGCGGTATCCGCTACTCGTGCGCGGGATCGACGTGTCTGGTGCAGATGGCGCGCGCGCCGCTGGGCTGCTCGCCCGATTACGTCATCGATGAACGTGTGGACAATACGTTCGGTCCGCTCGTTCCGGTGCGCGATATCCAGGCGATCGAGGTGTACACCGGCGCCAGCGATGTCCCTGGTGAGTTCGCGGGGACCAACGCCGGCTGTGGCGTGATCGTCGTGTGGACCACAAACGGCCGTGCGCCGAAGCGAAAGTAGCATGGCCCGACGAAGGACACGACGCGTGCTTGCCCTTCTCGCGGTCGTACTGGCAGGGGGTGCGCCGGTCGTCGCGCCGGCTCAGGCGCCATCGGCCACGGTAGCCAAAGCGAAGACGCCAGTCGCCACCGACAGTCTCAGCATCGAGCAGTTCGCCGCGCTCATTCGCCGGCTGTCTGACAGCGGCGGCTACTTCGATACTGAC
>JBBQAK010000431.1:0-3272 GCA_038316215.1 Gemmatimonadales bacterium
ATTCTCTTGAAGGCATCGCTCCCCAAGCGACCCGCGGCGGTGCAGAGTTCCCAGATGCCGAATCAGCACAATCCCGCCGATTTTCCCGCCAGCACAGAAGACCTCCTCTATTCCGACTACCGGAAAACAGAGGAGCTCGGAACACTCCGCCAGGTAGCCCGAGCGCTGGCGGCCGAGTCGAATTCCCAGAGCGTTCTGCAAACGCTGTGCGAGCTGTCGATGGTGCGAGGACGTGCAAGTGGCGCTGCAGTGGCCGAATTAAGTGGCGATAATGGCGTGTACGTAGCGACCGCTGGGCGAACTAATGAATTGCTCTCCATGACGTTTCCGCTCGAGGGGACGATTACCGGGCGAGTCGCCAAGGAGCTCCGCGCCATCTCTATCACGTCGCCCGAGGTGAGCTCGCCGTTCTTCGCCGAGCTGCTGCCTCGGCTCGGTATCGGGCCAATTCTGCTGTTGCCGCTGCTGGCGAACGGTCAGCTGTACGGTGTGCTCTCGATTTCTCGTGACACGGGACACCCGCCGTTTGACGCGGCCGACGAAGAGCGGCTCGGCGTCATGGCCGACCTGGCCGCGCTGGCGCTTTGGAAGGCCCGTTTGCTGGAAGATGCCCGTTCTGCCGACGCCGCAAAAACCAGCCTTTTAGCGACACTATCGCACGAGCTTCGCACTCCTTTAACGGCACTAGAGGGGTATAGTGAGCTTTTGGAGGATCAGATCCTCGGCCCGTTGTCGCCCGAGCAACAGGATGTTGTCATGCGATTGCGCACCGTGGGACGGCACTTGGGCGCCCTGATCGAGGACATTCTCACCTACGCCTCCCTTGAGGCCGACCGGCTCACGGCGCGCAACGCGACCGTGCGCGTGCCCGAGTTGCTCGACTCGCTGCACCCATTCATCGAGCCCCTGGCTCGCGAAAAGGGGATCGAGTTCTCGATCGACCTCGAGCCTGGGCTCCCTACCCTGCACACCGACGAGGCGCGCGTGCGGCAGATTCTGCTGAATCTCTGCCAGAACGCCGTGAAGTTCACCGAACAGGGTGAAGTGTCCGTGCGGGTGACCCGCGGATCACCGATGGCAGACGGCGCGGCCACCGTTCGGTGTGCCGTGCGCGACACCGGCGTGGGCATTGAACCCACCGACATGCAGCGCCTGTTTCGCCCCTTCTCGCAGATCGAGAACGTGCAGGCTGGCCGACACCAGGGCACCGGACTGGGGCTTTATATCGCGCGTCGACTGGCAACCATGCTGGGCGGCCGCATCGAAGTGGTCTCGCGCCCCGCCGAGGGATCCGTGTTCACCCTTGTCGTGCCCGTCACGCACTGACTGAGGCCGGATCCGCGCCCTGCGGACGTTCCTCACCTGTGTCTTCGATACCCCGACATTACATTCGAACGTTATGACCGCTGCCATCACGAGCGTTTTCAACGACGGCATTATTGCCGAGCAATTCGAGCGTTATCGTCGCGACCCCGCTAGCGTGGACGAGACGTGGCGCCAGTACTTCCGCATCGCCGAGTCCCTGTTCGGAGGGCCCGTGGCGTCGCCGTCGGCCCCGGCGGGTGGCGCGACGTACGACGTCGCGTTTCTCCGGAAGGTGGCGGCCGCCGCGTCGTTACAGCAGGCCATCCGCAACTACGGCCACTATGCGGTGCAGCTCGATCCGCTCGGCTCGCCGCCAGCCGGCGCCGAGGATCTGAGCCCTGAGTTCTGGGGGCTGACCGAGGCAGACTTGCAGGCGATTCCCGGGTCCGCGCTCGGTGACGATCGCTTCCCCACCGCCGCCGATGCGATTGCGCGCAAGCGGCAGGTGTACGCAGGGCGCGTCGGCTACGAAGTGTGGCATCTCGAAGTCGACGAAGAGCGCAACTGGTTTCAGCGGGCGTTCCGTGACGGCGTGCTCACGCGTGATCTGACGCCGGATGAGAAGAAGGACACGCTGCGTCGCCTGAATCAGGTGGACGGACTCGAGCGCTTCATCGGTCGGGTGTATCAGGGCTATAAGCGTTTTTCGGTGGAAGGCACCGACACGCTGATCCCCATGCTCGACGAGGTGATTCGCGAGTCGGGACGCTCGGGTGCGCAGGAGATCGTGATCGGTATGGCGCATCGCGGTCGGCTGAACGTACTGACCAACGTGATGGGGAAGCCGTTCGAGAGTCTGTTCGCCGAGTTCGAAGGCCGGCACGATCATGTCGACGAGAACGCGACCGGTGATGTGAAGTACCACATGGGCTTCGTCGGCTCGCGCGACGTGGACGGCAAGGCCGTAACGCTGCGCCTCGCACCGAATCCGTCGCACCTCGAAGTGGTCAACCCGGTCATCGAAGGCGTGGTGCGCGCGTTGCAGCGCGTGCCGGGCCAGTCGGGCGAGCGCAACGAACTCGCGGTGGTGCCGGTGGCGATTCACGGTGACGCGGCCTTCCCCGGCGAAGGTATCGTGGCCGAAACGCTCAACCTCTCGACCCTGAATGCGTACCGCACCGGCGGGACGATTCACATCATCGTGAACAATCAGGTCGGCTTCACGACCGACCCGACTGATGCGCGCTCCACGCACTACTCGTCGGATCTCGCGAAGGGTTTCGAGATACCGATCTTCCACGTGAACGCCGACGATGCGCAAGGGTGTATCACCGCGGTGCGGCTGGCGTGTGCGTATCGCACCATGTTCAAGAAGGATGTGTTGATCGATCTCGTGGGCTACCGTCGTCATGGCCACAACGAAGGCGACGAGCCGATGTACACGCAGCCCATGCGCTCGGCGCTGATCCGCAAGCACCCCACGGTGCCGCAGGTCTGGGCGGCTCGTCTCGTGTCCGAAGGCGTGCTGGCCGAGGCGGACGCTGCGGCGATGGAGCACGCGGTGTCGCAGAACTACGCCGACATCCATGCGCGCTTCAAGCAGTCGCTGCTCGGCAGCGAGCAGCATGCGCCGTGGCCCGCCGAGCGAGTGGCGGCGCCGAAGGCGGTCGCCACCAACGTACCTACGGAAAAGCTCCAGTACGTGAACGAAGCGCTGCTCACGTGGCCGGCCGATCTCAAGCCCAATCCGCGCCTCGCCAAGCAACTCGAGCGCCGTCGTGAGACGCTGGGCGAGCAGGGTGGTATTGAGTGGGGCCACGCCGAGGCCTTGGCGTTCGGCACGCTGCTCATCGATGGCATGTCGGTGCGCATGACGGGCCAGGATGCCGAGCGCGGCACGTTCTCGCATCGTCACGCGGTGCTCAGCGACAGTGAGAATGGACGCAAGTACGCGCCACTGGCGAATC
>JBBQAK010000093.1:0-11164 GCA_038316215.1 Gemmatimonadales bacterium
CAGTCGTTCCGGATCACGCCGGGCACGATCCACTACATGGAAGCCATTACCGATTGCGATGTACTGGAAGCCAGCACGCCGGAGCTCGATGATGTCGTCCGGCTCAAGGACCGGTACGGCCGCGAGGGTACGAGCGCGCCCTGACGCACTCGCGCTCGCGCTCGCTGCTCGCGGCGAAATTCTCGCGGGTACCCCAGCACTTCGTACGGCGCCGCCCCTCCCCGAGGACGGCGCCGTTCTGCATCTTGCGACGATATGCAGCAGCGCCCGACTCACCCCTACCACTCGGGACTGAATTCGACATGAAGGTCATTATCCCCCTCGCCGGGAAAGGCACACGCCTTCGGCCGCACACGCACGTCACGCCGAAGCCGATGCTGAAGGTCGCCGGCCGCCCCGTCATGAGCTACGTCATGGATGACGTGCTCAAGCTCGGCAATGTGGAGCAGGTGGTCTATATCACCGGCCATTTGAAGGACAAAGTCGAAGCCTACGCCCGCGCCACGTACGACATCCCGAGTGTGTTCATCGAGCAGGCCGTGCAGGATGGCACGGCGGGCGCGGTGGCCTTGGCGAAGCCGTTCGTCGATCAACCCGTGTTGATCATCTTTGTCGATACGATTTTCGATGCCGACCTGACCCTGCTCAAGGACAGCGAGGACGACGGCATCATCTGGACCAAGGAAGTCGAGGACTATCAGCGCTTCGGCGTGGTGGTGACCGACGAGCACGACCACATGACGAAGATCGTGGAGAAGCCGACGGAGCCGATCTCGAAGCGCGCGAACATCGGCTTGTACTACATCAAGAACTGGAAGCTGTTGTACGAAGGCATCGACCACGTGCTCACCACGGCGCCGAACAAGGGCGAGTGGTACCTCACGGATGCGTTCCAGTACATGATCGACCACGGCGCCAAGATCAAAGTCGTCGACGTGGCCGGGTGGTACGACGCCGGTCAGCTGGAAACACTGCTCGACACCAATCGCATGATGCTCGAGAAGGGACGCGCCCGTCGTCCGGACGCGTTGGGTGTGGGCGCCACGATTGTCGAGCCCGTGTACATCGAGGACGGCTGCACGATTGAGCATGCGACGGTGGGGCCGAATGTGTCGCTCGGTGCGGGTAGCACGGTGCGGAACTCGTCAGTGGCGAACGCCGTGATTGGCGAGCACACCGTGATCGAGCATGCGCAGCTGCACGATGCGTTTCTCGGTGACCGCGTGGTCGTGAAGGGTGTGAACGGCAGCATGAACGTCGGTGATGACTGCGATATCCGGATGGACGCGTGAACGACGACTCGGGGGGATCCAGCGGCGGCGTTTCGCGCCGCGACCTGTTGAGTGGCGCGGCAGCCGCCTTGGCTGCGGCGGCGGTCGCGGGAACGCCAGCGCGCTTGCTGGCGAGTACCGATGACTGGCGGGTCGATCTCACGCCACCGCGGCTGGCGGGCAATGGCAGCATGCTCGGTGTCCCCTTCGACAAGCACGCCACCGTCCGTATTGCCATTGTGGGCACCGGCTTGCGCGGCAGCTCGGTGCTGGGTGAACTGCTGGCCATTGAAGGCGTGGAGATCACCGCGCTCGCGGACATTGTGCCGGAGAAGGCGCAGCGTGCCGCCGATCGCGTGGTGAAGGCGGGACGCCAAGCGCCTGCGCTCTACACGAATGGAGAGCGGGATTTCGAACGTCTGGTACAGCGCGACGATATCGACTTCGTGTACACGGCCACACCGTGGCCGTGGCATACGCCCGTCGCGCTGGCCGCGATGCGGGCGGGGAAACACGCCGGCAGCGAAGTGCCCATCGCCCTCTCGGTCGATCAGTGCTGGGAGCTGGTGGACACGTCGGAGAAGATGAAGCGGCATTGTCTGCTCATGGAGAACTGCTGCTACGGCAATAGCGAGCTCACCGTGTTACGCATGGTACGTGAGGGCGTCTTCGGGACGTTGTTGCACGCGGAAGCGGCCTATCTGCACGATCTCCGGGAGATCCTGTTCGAGAACAAGGACGAAGGACTCTGGCGTCGTTTCCCGCACACCGAACGCGATACCAACTTCTATCCGACGCACGGTCTCGGTCCGGTTGCGCAGTACCTCGGCATTCATCGTGGCGACAAGTTCGAATACGTCGTGTCGATGTCGTCGCCGGAGGCGGGACTCACCGAATGGCGCGAGCAGTCGGAGCCGAAGGACAGTCCGAAGTGGAAGGAGCGCTATAAGGCCGGCGACATGAACACCTCGCTGATCAAGACGGCGAAGGGACGCACGATCTTGTTGCAGCACGATGTCGTGAATCCACGGCCGTACTCGCGATTGAACAACCTGCAGGGCTCCAAGGCAATCTTCAACGATTATCCAGCCCGCCTCTACATCGACGGCGCGCCCGGTGGTGAGAAGTGGACGCCGCTGGCCGAGTTCAAGAGCAAATACGAACATCCGTTGTGGACCGCAGTAGGCGACTTGGCGCGCAAGAACGGCGGCCATGGCGGGATGGATTTCATCATGGCGTATCGGCTCGTGCAGTGCATGCGCGAAGGACTCGCCCCCGACTTTGATGTGTACGATGCGGCGGCGTGGAGCGTGCCGTATGCGTTGTGTGAGCAGTCGATCAAGAAGGGCAGTGCGCCGGTCAAGTTCCCCGACTTCACCCGTGGTGCGTGGCAAACGTCCACCGCACCCCAAGGCCCCGGCACGACATGATCCGTTCGGCCGTCATCATGGCCGGAGGCCTCGGGACCCGTATGCGTCGTACCGACGAGACGGCACCCCTCGAGGCCTCGCAGGTGGCGGCCGTGGAGTCCGGTATGAAAGGGATGATTCCGATCAAGCGTCCCTTTCTCGAGTATGTCATCTCGGCACTCGCCGATGCGGGCATCACCGACGTCCTGCTGGTGATCGGCCCCGGCCATGATGGGGTGCGTCAGTATTTCACCAACGAGGCGCCGCCGCGACGTGTGCGCCTTCGTTTTGCCGTGCAACCGGCACCGATTGGCACGGCCAATGCGGTGACGGTGGCGGCCGATGTGATCGGTCGTGAGCCGTTCCTCGTGCTGAACGCGGACAATTACTACCCGGTCGCTGCGCTTCGTGCGTTGGCCGTTGAGGACGGCGCCGGTGTCGTAGCCTTCGATCGTGATGCGCTCGTGCGCGAGGGCAATATCGACGCGGAACGCGTGCGCGCGTTCGCGGTGCTCGATGTCAGCGACGACGGCATGCTCCGTGGGATCATTGAAAAGCCGGGGGAGGCATTTGATCTCGCCGGTGAGTCGGCGAAGTGGGTCGGCATGAACTTGTGGGCGGTCACACCAGCGGTCGTCGACGCCTGCCGTCGCGTGCCGATCTCTTCGCGCGGTGAGTATGAGTTGCCGGAAGCCGTGGCGCTCGCGCTGCGAGAAGGCGTACCCATTCGTACACTGCGGATGAGCGTGCCCGTGCTTGATCTCTCACGGCGCTCGGACATCGCCGGGGTGGCGGAACGGTTGTCGACGGTCGAGCCGCATTCGTGACCACGGACGCGTTTCCGCCGCTCGGCGAACCGTTCGTTTGTCGTCGCTTCGACCGGGCCGGGTTTTCGCCGCTGGTGGCGAACGCCTACCGCTCACTCTTGCGCGACGCGCATCAGGCGCTCGACGACGCTGACGTGCCGTCGGACCACCGTCGCGTTTGGATCTTGCCGGGGCGCCTTGAAGTGCTCGGGAAGCACGTGGACTATGCCGGTGGACGATCACTGTTGTGCACGGTGGAGCGCGGCATCGTGTTGGTGGCCCGACGGCGCGATGATCGCGTCGCGGTGCTCCGCGACGCGCGTCGACGTGAGTCGATCTCGATCGCGTTCGATGCGCCGGTCCGCAACGCGCTGCCGTGGTCGGTGTATCCGCGCACCGTGTTACGGCGACTCATCGCGAATTTCGGCAGCGCGGTGCGTGGCGCCGATATCGCGCTGGCCAGCAATCTTCCGCCGGCGGCCGGCGTGTCGAGTTCGAGTGCACTGACCGTCGGACTCACGCTCGCCTTTGTCGCACTGTCCGAGCTTCATACGCTGCCGGCGTGGGGCGTGACAATCACGGATCGGGCGGCGCTGGCGGGGTACATCGGCGCGCTCGAGAATGGCGCCGACTTCGGCGGGCTCGCCGGTGAACGTGGCGTGGGCACGATGGGTGGGGCACAGGATCAAACGGCGATTCTGTGCAGTGAGCCGGAGCGGCTGGAGATGTTTCGCTGGGCACCGGTCACGTACGAACGATCGGTGCCGTGGCGGTCAGACTACGCGTTCGTGATCGGTGTCAGCGGTGTCGTGGCAGCGAAAACCGGGGCGGCCAAGGAACGATACAATCGGGCCGCGCGCACCGCGCACCGGCTCGTGGACTCCTGGAATCTGCACGGGGGCGACCTCGCGGCCACGCCGGCACGCACGCTGCGCCAGGCATTCGAGGCCGCGTCCAACGGACCCGTGACGCACGTGCCGGCGGTGCTCGTTGCCGCGGCGCGGGCCGGCGCCGACCAGGAGTTCACCGTAAATCATCTCATCGCGCGGCTCGAGCAGTTCTTCGACGAGACGTTCGTGATTGTCCCGCACGCGGCGGATGCGTTGGCCAACGGCGACGTCAAGCAATTCGGGTCGCTGGTCGATCGGTCGCAAGGAGGTGCCGAGCGGGCGCTCGAGAATCAGATCGCGGAGACGGTGCATCTGGCGCGCTACGCGCGCGACCTCGGCGCACTCGCGGCCAGTGCTTTCGGCGCGGGTTTTGGTGGCAGCGTGTGGGCCATGGTGCAGGCGGCCGATGCTGAGCGCTTCGCCGCCCGCTGGCGCGAGCGGTACCTGCGTACGCATGGATCGGCGTCGCATCGCGCTCTGTTCTTCACCACGCAACCGAGTGCGCCCGCATTCGAAGTCGTGGACGACGACACGCGGAGCAACTAGCAGGGCGCGTGCGCTAACGAGCTATCGTGTTGGCAGTGCCCAGCGCCACGACGAGCCGGATCGCGCGCTCGAGTCCGATCTCACTGCCGGCATCATCGTACCACTCGTCCGCGGTGTGTGCGGCGCTGCCGGTACCACCGGCGCCGATCGAGATAGCCGGGATACCACGGGAAAGCGGCACGTTCGCATCGGTCGACGCCGATGCGGACTGCGGGGTGCGTCCCACGGCGCGCGTCGCCGATGCAGCGGCCAGCACGAGCGGATGCCGGTCGTCGATCATGCCCGCCGGCCGGTTGCCGAGGGTCGTGATAGCGACGTGCAGCGCCTGCGTGGGCTCGCGCGCGGATTCGTCCTGGACTACGCGCTGCACGATGCGCTCCAGTTCGTGGCTCATCGTCTGCAGGCGCGCCGGATCCAACGAGCGCATGTCGACATCCAACCAGGCGTACCTCGGCACGCCGGTGAGATGTTCACCACCGTGCATGCGCGTCACCGCCACCACGCCAGAGGGGCGCGATGCCGCGGCGAGACGGGCGATCGCGGCAATACAGGCGCCGGCCGCGTGCACCGGGTTTGGCGTAGTAGCGTTGGCCCAACTGTGTCCACCCTCGCCCGTGAACGCGATACGCCATCGACGCGACCCCACCGCGTGGTGCACGATGGTGCGGTCTCCGGGGCCATCGATTGCCACGGCAGCGGCCGGTGTGAGCCCGCGCGCGGCGGCATCGTCGAACCACTGGGTGGCGCCGCGAAGATTGCCTTCGCCTTCTTCGCCAACGGTGAGTACCAGTTCGACCGGCCGCTGCAATCGGGCGCGCACTTCGGGATGCTGCAGCACCCGCGCGAGCACGGACATGGCCGCCAGCCCGCGTCCGTTGTCGCCGATGCCGGGGCAGTGCACACGTGTGCCCTCGTGTCGGACAGACAGCGGGTGGTCCGCGTCGAACACGGTATCGAGATGCGCCAGACAGACGAGCGGTCGACGCTCGGCGACTTCGCATGGCCACGTGGGTAGCACCCGAGTGATCACGTTCCCCGCGCGATCCTGCTCAACCGCGTGGCCACAGTCTTGCCAGTCCTGTTGCAGCAGGGCGGCGCGTACGCTTTCGTTCCCCGTAGGGGCCGCCGTGCGGGCAATCGAGATTTGTTGCTCGAGTACCCACGCGCGCCGACCGCGCCACGTGCTCAGCAGTGGCGTCAGCCAGCTCTTTCCGGAGTCCGTCGTGGTCATTGCATGAGCTCCACCCCGCCGGACAAGAACGCGAGTGCGACCGCGGTACGCTGGACGCCGACGCCCAATGTGCTCGCCCTCGCCGCCGTCAGTTTTCTCACCGACGCGTCGAGTGAAATCATCGCGCCGCTGTTGCCGCTGTTTCTGGTGGGCACGTTGGGCGCGACGGTGAGCATGGTGGGCGTGATCGAGGGGGGCGCCGAGGCGGTGGCGTCGTTACTCAAGCTGGCGAGTGGATGGTGGTCAGATCGGGTGTCCCGCCGCAAGCCATTGATCGTGGCTGGGTACACGATCGCGTCGCTCGTGCGCCCGTTGGTCGCGATCGCCCAGAGTGCGTCGCAAGTGCTCGCGATTCGCTTGGTGGACCGGGTCGGCAAGGGAATCCGCGGTGCCCCGCGAGACGCGTTGCTGGCGGCATCGACGCCGGCTGAGTTCCGTGGACGGGCGTTCGGCTTTCACCGGGCCGCCGACCACGCCGGAGCGGTGGTCGGCCCGCTCGTGGCGCTCGCGTGTCTGCAATGGCTCGGTATGCCGGTCCGCCACGTGTTCTGGGTGGCCGCGAGTCCCGGGACAATGGCCGTGATGGTGGCGATCGCGTTCGTCCGCGAGCAGCGAGGCGGCGCGCCGCCGGTGCAAGCCGTATCCACACCGGTTTCACCCGTCGCTCCCGCGCTAGTCATGCCGGGAACGGGCTCCGCGCCAGCGTTACCACGGTCGTTCTGGCTCGCGATGCTTCCCATTCTCATTTTTACGCTTGGTAACTCGACCGACGCCTTCCTGCTGCTTCGGGCGTCACAGTTGGGTGTCCCCACGGCGCTGATTCCGCTGGTCTGGGTGCTGCTGCACCTGGTGAAGAGTGCCTCGAGCACGCCGGCGGGCGCATTGTCCGACCGCGTGGGCCGTCGGCCGTTGATTGTGGCCGGCTGGGGGCTCTACGCGGCCGTCTACGCCGGTTTCTCACTGGCAACCGCCCCGTGGCATGCCTGGGCGCTGTTTGGCGTGTACGGCGTCGTGTTCGGCCTGACGGAAGGCACGGAGAAGGCATTGGTGGCCGATCTCGTCCCCGCCCCCCGTCGCGGCACGGCGTTCGGCTGGTATCAGGCCACCATCGGTGTCGCCGCGCTGCCGGCGAGCATCGCGTTCGGCGTCGTCTGGGACGCCTATGGCTCGCCGGCCGCGTTCGGCATGGGGGCGTCGCTCGCCGTCGTCGCCGCGGTGGTCATGTCGTTCGTCGTTCTGACCCCGCCCAAGGCCTAGCGGTCAGCAGCAGCGCGAGCCGGGTTGCTTGTACCGGTCGACCAAGCGCTGCTTCTCGAACGCCCGGGCATCGAGCGGCGTGCAGCCCGGATGCTTGCGCTGCATGTGCGCCAGATACGTCTCGTAATCGGGTGCCCCGATGATCCGATGCACCGTCGCAATCCAACGACGCATCGTGACTTTCCACGGCGTGGTATTCGCTGTGTGTGACATGGCGTGACGGTTGGGGGCGCCGCCGTGACACGAGGGTGACCTCGGTCATGCTGGCTCGTAGGGTTGGTGAGCGTCCGACGCAGGGTCGGTCGGAACGCGGCCTATTCGTAAGCTCGTTCATACCCCGCCTTTTCGCGAGAGCGTCAGCCCTGTCCATGTCCCCGTCGACGTCGATGACGACGAGTCGTCTCCTGATCCTGTCTCTGCTCACGGTCTCGGGTGCGGTGGTGTCGGCAACGGCGGCAAGCGTGTACGCGGCGGGAGAGGCGGCCCGACGGCTGCCCCCTGGCACGCGGGTGGCGGGACGCATCGTCCCGCTCACACCCGCGCTACTCGTCGAGGCCGCCGACACGACGAAACCCGCGGCCGCGCGCGTGCGGCTGCTCGACGCGATCGCCAACGGGGCCTGCTTCAGTACCCGCGAAATGCTGTTCGGCGCTTCGCCCAGCCGGCATGCCGCCGTCGATCGCGCCCTCGACGCCATGCCGGGCATTCCAGATGCGCCGGCGCATCGCCGCCAGCTCCACCAGCGACTCGACGTCTTCACCGCCGGACCGCCCACGCTGGACACTGCCATCGACGCCTCTGGCGACGCGGACGTCGCCCTCTTGCGCTGGCTGTTGCCACACACCATCGAAGCGCGCGTCGACTATTGTCGCGCGGTGCGCTGACAAAAACGGGGGCGACGGCATCTGCCGTCGCCCCCGTTTCGTCGTGCTGCTCAGCCGCCGCCTACGCGTCCACGAGCTGCGTGCGCACGTACGGCGTTTCGCTCGAGACGGCCGCCTTACTCCCGTTCATCACCTTCACCCACTCGATAATCGACGCGGTCAGAATCACGACCACCGATACGAGGAAGAATGCGGCCACGGCTGCGTCGAGGCGGTCGTTGAACATCATGCGCTGCGCCGCGGCGATCGACGGGATATTGGCCGGGAGTGCGCCCGCCGCGATCTGTCCCTCAACCAGTCGTGCATGCGACAGAAAGCCGAGCTTGGGATCGCTCGAGAAGATCTTGAGCAGGCCGGCCGACGCCGTCACGATCACCAGCCACACAAGCGGGATGATGGTCACGAACGAATACTTCGCCTTGCCCATCTTCACGATCACCGTCGTACCGACACACAACGCCACGGTCGCCAACAGCTGATTCGAGATACCGAACAGCGGCCACAGCGAGTTGATGCCGCCGAGGGGATCCGTCACGCCCTGGTACAGGAAGAACCCCCACATCGACACGAATAGCCCGGAGCAGAACACCACCGCCGGATACCACGACACGCGACCAAGCGGCTTGTACACGTTGCCCAGGAGATCCTGCAGCATGAAGCGGCCCACGCGCGTGCCGGCGTCGAGCGTCGTCAAAATGAACAGCGCTTCGAACATGATAGCGAAGTGGTACCAGAGCGACATTGCCGCTTCACCACCCAGCGCACGCGAGAACAGGTGCGCCATGCCAACCGCGAGGCTGGGCGCGCCACCCGTGCGGGACAGGAGCGAATTTTCGCCAACCTGACGCGCGAGGTTGTCGAGGTCGGCCGCCGAGATGGTCTTGAAGAGCCCCCACCCGTTGATCGCGTCCGCCGCACTCATCGTGGTCGTGCCAATCGCGGCCGCCGGGGAATTGATCGCGAAGTAGATACCAGGCGTCAGTACGCACGCGGCGATCAACGCCATCGTGGCCACCAACGACTCGGTGAGCATCGAGCCGTAGCCGATCAGACGCGCATCGGGCTCACGACGCAGCAGCTTCGGCGTCGTACCCGAAGAAATCAGTGCATGGAACCCCGAAATCGCACCGCACGCGATCGTGACGAAGACGAACGGGAACAGCTTGCCGGCGAACACCGGGCCGGTGCCGTCGATGAATCGGGTGAGCGCCGGCATCCGCAGCGGCGGCAGCACCAGCAGGATGCCCACCGCGAGCAGGAGGATGGTGCCGATCTTGAGGAAGGTGGAGAGATAATCGCGAGGGCAGAGGAGCATCCATACCGGCAGGACACTGGCGACGAAGCCGTAGCCGATGATCGCGTAGGCGATGGTGGTGGCGGACCAGGTGAAGTACGGCGCGAGCACCGGCGACTCCGCCACCCATCGCCCGGCAACCAGCGCCACCAGCAACAGCGCCACGCCGGCGATCGACGCCTCCAGCGTGCGTCCCGGCCGCCACACCTTCATCCAGAACCCCATCATGATCGCGATGGGGATCGTGCAGATGATGGCGAACAGGCCCCACGGGCTGTCGCGCAGGGCGTTCACCACGATCAGCGCGAGCACGGCGAGGAGGATGATCATGATGGCGAGCACCGCGCCCATCGCGAGGAATCCGGTGACCGGTCCGATCTCCTCCTTGGCCATCTGGCCCAGCGACTTGCCGTCCCGCCTGGTCGAGGCGAAGAGGATCACGAAGTCCTGCACTGCACCGCCCAGCACCACGCCGAAGACAATCCAGATGGTGCCGGGGAGGTAGCCGAACTGCGCGGCGAGCACCGGGCCCACCAGCGGGCCGGCGCCGGCGATGGCGGCGAAGTGATGGCCGAACAGCACCCACCGCGTGGTCGGCACGAAGTCCCGGCCGTTGGCCAGCCGCTCGGCGGGGGTGGCGCGGCGGTCGTCGAGCCCGAAGACACGGTCGGCGAGGAAGCGGCTGTAGAAGCGGTAGGCGACGAGATAGGTGCCGACGGCGGCGAGCACCAGCCACGCGGCGTTCACCGTCTCGCCCCGGTGGAGCGCGAGGACGGCCCAGCCGACCGCGCCGATCAGCGTCACCAGGAGCCAGAGGAGGGAGGTCATGGCCCTAATGTACGGCCGTTCTTGCTCTTGCCCAGAGTCACCCGTACGTTCCAATGCGCATGCCATTTTCCAGTTTTGGTAAGAAGCCCGGATGGGGCGATGACGCGCCGAGCAAGTCGGGGGCGCCCATGGTCGAGGCGAAGCCGCAGCCGGTCTCCAAGGGATTCCGGGATAAGGTCGCCATCGTGACCGGCGGCGCCACCGGGCTCGGCCGCAGCATCGCGATGGAGTTCGGGCGGCTGGGCTGCAACGTGGCGTTCTGCTTCGTGAGCATGGAGGGCCGCGCCATCGGCGAGCAGGCGCTCCTCACCGAGACGGCGATCTCCAGCATGGGCGTCGCCGTCTTCGCCGCGACGTGTGACGTGAGGGACCGGGCGGCGGTGGAGCGGTTCGTGGCCGAGACCAGGGCGCGGCTCGGCGCGGTACATTTCCTGGTCAACAACGCCGGCATCGCCAGCGACGGCGCCCTCTGGCGCCTGAGCGACGAGGCGTGGAACAAGGTGATCGACACCAACGTCACCGGAACGTACAACTGCATCCGGGCGGTCGCGCCCGAGTTCCGCGCGCAGCACTTCGGCAAGATCGTCAATGTGGGGGCGCACCAGGCGGAGCGGCCGGGGTTCGGCGTCAGCAACTACGCCACCAGCAAGGCGGCGCTGCTCGGGCTCACCCGCGCGGCAGCGGTGGAGCTCGGTCCCTCGAATGTGAACGTGAACGCCGTGGCCCCCGGCTTCATCCGCACCGAGCG